>JAGVHR010000198.1 GCA_020056455.1 Thermodesulfovibrionales bacterium | reverse complement strand
GTCTGTGCTAAGTTAAAAGTCTGAAAAAAATCGGTCTTGGTCAGGAAACTACTCCCCTGTAAAAGGACTTTTTCTACAGACTTGTTACCGCATCCTGACCTATGTATCTTTGAGAATGGAATTGCATTGAAGGTCCCTGATAAATCACTCGACCATCAAGGCATCTCTTCCCGTATAGATAATAGCAGACTTACCTCGTGCGAAACCGACCAGAAACATCCCTAATTGCTTGGCTAGTTCTACAGCCAATGCAGTAGGTGCGCTTACTGCTGCGAGATCTGATATCCCCGCTCGTGCCGCCTTGGCAACCATCTCAAAGCTCATTCTGCCGGATAAAAAAAGGAATGAATCACCAAAAGGAGTCCTGCGCCTTAATGCTTCGCCAACCGCCTTGTCAAGAGCGTTGTGGCGTCCGATATCCTCCTTCAGTATGACCGATTCTGCTACCATCTTTCTCTTTTCGATCTGCGCCAGAACTGCTGCATGGGTCCCGCCTGTTCTTCGGAAATATTACTGCTTAGAATTCATACACGCTCTACGATCAGCTCACCTGTGCCCGTGGATATCCCACTGCAATCAAGCTTATGGCATACACAATCTATCAGTTTATTTCCATCATATGAGTCCATATCAGATCGTCCTGTTGCCGGTAAAGTTCGGACTTTCCTTTTGCGCGAAAACCGCTATGCCGTCGATCGTGAGCTTCACCATGCCCATGTCGGCCCCCCGTTGAATCATTTTGACATTGGTTTTTGACGGAGAAAGTATAAGTAGAACGGACTTGTATGTCCTGAAACGAGACTATGAAAATAAAAAGAACACTAGGAAATTATCGGACTGTAATTTCAACCCGGCGGTTCCTTGGCTCAGAAACACCATCAGGCGTTGGAATTAAAGGATTCCCTTTCCCATGGTAAAAGATATCAATGTTTTCAGCCTTTACACCCTTGCTGATAAAAAAATCAGCCACAGCTTTGGCACGTTTGAGGGATAGCACCTGGTTTTTTTCAACCGATCCAACGGTGTCAGTGTGACCGCTGACAATGATATTTGTTGATTTCCTTACCCCGATCTCTTCCAAAACTCGAGATAATATTTTGAGGGATTCGGTTGTTAGATCAGAAGCGTCCGTTTCAAAGTAAACAATGGAGAATACCGGAGGAATTGGTTCAGAGGTCAAGGCTTCCTTGAACATTGCCCTGACCTCCTTTTCATCCATTAACCTTGGCACACTTGGGGCTTTATCCTGACTCGAAACCTCCGTCATCTGCCAAGGCTTATCGAGCGTCTGAATACCCTTGTCAGATGAGACATCGACAACACCCACCTTACCATCTGGGTCAGGCAGAAGTACAACCTTTGTTGCGGGAGCACATCCCGTATTCAGTAGGAGCGCAAACATCATTACGATCTGCAATGCTATCACTATATGGATATTTTTCTTAATTATCATAGCATCATTCTTTATTGCTTTCCGAAGAGAGAATATCAAGTCTCAGTAATTCTTTGACTGCCCTCAATTGTTATTCATCCCCAGCTTCCACTTTTATTGCCAAGTGTGTGCCACGTATACCACACACAGCTGTCGGTGTTTCAAATCGCACGCTTCTATTTTCCAACTTGGCAATTAAGCCCGCTAAGTATACTAAGGATCCCTTCTTAATTTGTGTAAAGAAAGCGAATTTCTTGTTAGCGGGTTCAAAAACGAATTTGCTAATATTTACCTGCGTATTAGGACCGATTCCTAAAACACTATTGTCTTGAAAAATTACCCCTATATTCCCATCAGAGCCTGTTATAATGATGTCGTTTTCAAACAGCTTGTCACCAGCCTTAGCGGGAATTGATATTTGTTTGCGGCCGATGAATGCTTGTCCGGAGACGCTCTTTACGAAGCCTGCCTTCGTTTCTTCTGCAGATGCCAGGCCGATATACATAATGAGTGAAAGGCAGGCTATGATGACTGTTGATTTCATAATTACCTCCTTAATAACATATAAACAATATCTTTCTTTATCTAACACTACAATGCCGGTCAATTAAAAAATGGCTGAAGGATTACCCGTCATGAATCAGCTTAATCCACGGTGTAGTGCATGCGGGGAGGTTAAAAATTCTTTAATACGAAAGAAGTATGAAAGAATCGGTATTGTTTGTCAATAATATTTTTACAACATCATTTTTAGCTCTTTCTCAAACTGAGGAGGTAAGGTGGCATACTGTGGCAAAAAATAAGAGGTCTTTTTGATGGAAGTTTTGGTATAATCCAGGCAGACTTGTTCTGTGCGCTTATTATACATGAGACGTTATAACTGCTTATGCCCACTTAGGGTATCATGGTAAATATAGGCGGGGTCTAGATAGAGGTAATCGTCATTCATTTGCAGTTGAGAGAAACCATCTATGCACTCCCATTCAGTCCCTACAGTTGAAGTCCCTGATGACCGTGGCAAAGTTCCTGCCTGATCATCGAAACTTCCTCGTTTTGCAGATATTCGTCGAATCCCATCATCCTGTCTATGACCCCGGCAGGGGTGATCTCCACGATCCTGTCCGCCACCGAAGATACCAACTGTTGGTCATGAGAGCAGAAGAGAATCACCTCCGGAAAGGCGATCAACCCGTTGTTCAGTGCGGTGATGGATTCCAGGTCCAGGTGATTGGTCGGCTCGTCGAGGATGAGGGCGTTGGAGCCGGAGAGCATCATCTTGGAGAGCATGCAGCGGACCCGCTCCCCACCGGAGAGGACAGAGGTCTTCTTCTTCGCCTCTTCCCCGGAGAAGAGCATCTTCCCGAGAAAACCTCTGGCGAAGGTTTGCCCCTCTGCCTCGGGGGAGAACTGGGCGAGCCACTCAATGAGGTTCAGATCGTTATTGAAAAAACAACTGTTCTCTTTGGGTAAATAGGAAGGGCTGATGGTTACCCCCCAGCGGAAGCTGCCGCTGTCCGGCGCCATTTCCCCGGCGAGGATCTGGAAGAGAGTGGTCTTTGCCAGGCTGTCTTCCCCCACAAAGGCGATTTTGCCTCCCTTATTGACATTGAGGGTGATGTTGTTCAAGATAGGAACCCCATCTATCTCCTTCCCAAGTCCACTTATCTCCAGAAT
>JAGVHR010000170.1 GCA_020056455.1 Thermodesulfovibrionales bacterium | reverse complement strand
AGGCAAAAAAAACGATATCCGGCGCCCACCCCGTCTCCAGTAAAGCCTCCTGAATTCCCCTTGCCGCCGCTTTCCAGTTACGGAATGTTGATATGATTGATCTAACCGCGGCAACCGGAACGCGGCTCTCCGCAAAGTCGGCAATCTTCCACGCTTTAATATAACCCTTATGCTCAGGCCAGTTGACCTCAATCCAGTTTTCCATTTCAACAGAATTCGGACAAAGAATCATAACTCTGTTTCCCAGGCCCAGGAGGGTCTTTGCGAACAATTTAAGATAAGCCGGATGATGCCCCTCCCATAATGGATCAACAAGAGCTACTGTCTTCACCTGCTAAATATCCTTCCATTCATAACAATATACGCAGCTTATATGATAGCGATGCAACGGCGATACCTATGGTCGATCAGCGCTGCTACGCATGAATATGCCGTCGAACTGAAGGATTTCAGAAGGATTACCGTCCGATATCCATTCAAACCCGCGGCCGACCATACTGTAATTATTCTGCCATAGGAACTGAAGCACTTCCCATAGGGGCGGCTGACCCTGATAAAACTCACGCATTGACAGCTCGATGACAAGATATTTAGCATGCGCCAGCACGTTGACCGCACCGCGAAGAACATTCAATTCGAATCCCTGAACATCAAGCTTGATCACGTCAGGATATGGAAGTTTGTCCTCTGCATAAATTCTGTCAAGCACCCTTAAAGACGCTGCTTCGTTTTCGGATGATATGCTGTTGGGAAAATACCGGCACTGCAGCTGAGATGCATCGAGAAAAGAAGCAGAAGCGGTGCCGCCCTTTATCGCTGACAATGCTTCCTCAGAACCAAGCCCGCAAGGATAAATGTCCTTTCTGACTCCAGGCAATACCATGTCATTAAGTCTCTGAACACACTTTGTCTGAGGTTCAAAAAGCACCGCATGCTTCAATTCCCGGTTCATCTGACTCATGACATATGTCCAACTCCCATTATGAGCACCTATATCGCAAAGGTATTTTGGTTTTATAAATTTAGTCAGAACACGGATCGTCTCGAAGCAGTCCTGATAGAGGAAGATGTCGGAATTACATTGATTGAATTCCAGCCTGTCAGACAGCAACTTCGATCTCCAGGCCACATAATTCAGCAATCTTTTCAAACAGGTTTTCATGAGTTTTTTTTGGGACTCAATATAAGAAGCATGTGATCAGGCCAGAATGAAGGATAGCCTGAATATCTGTTCAGCAGTAATCCGGAAAACGTCTGTATCGCCGTACGGGTAAAGGGGAAAAGCCAGGATTTGGCGTTGTAACAAGGCAGGGAAAGGACTATATCCCAGTCGCGCAATTCAGCCATGTATTGCATTGACGGAAAGACAATGTGTTCAGGACATGCAGAGTACCACCACCGCCGGCCCGCCAGTCTTGCGGGGCGGGAATCGATATTTCCGGTCAATACTACCAGCTTGCCTGATTCGGAAAGCAGGGCAGCACACCTTCTCAGAAATCCGTTGATATCGTACAAGTGTTCTATTAAATCAAAAGCTGTAATGACATCAAATCTGAGACCCACTGTCGCGAGGTCATCCATAATAATGTGTCCCTTGTCTCTGCAAATGGATGCAGACGCAGGTGAGGGTTCAATTCCGTAAGTCCTGCATCCGAATCCGGCTGCATAATCAAGCAACTCACCGGTGTTGCATCCCGCATCAAGCACTGTCCGTGAATTCGAAAAAATCTTTCTCATTGCTCCAAGAACAGCTGTCGTCTTTGCCTCTTCAAATGATCCGGTCGCCTTCCAACGCTTGCCGCTGTCCGAAAGCCGATAAAGGACTTCGGCCTCGGCCTGCGTAACCGCTGACTGAACAAAACCGGAACCGCAGCCCCTGCAGCGGAATAATTCTGAAGTGTTCTTCAATTTGATCGGAGTAGACGCATAGAACAAGCCTTTGCCGTATGGTATGGAACCTGTACTGTAAATACTTGAACTCTGACAAAGCGGGCACGCCGTATGGATAAGACTGTTGTCCAGCAATCTGGAAATTACATCATCTACCATAACTCACCACCCGACCGTTCTAAAAAATCGCGGCAGAGCACCAGGTCACTTTCACTGTCGACCTCAAACCAGCGGCCATCCACAGGAACAGTATTTATCGTAACTCCGATACTGATCAGTCCTGAAAGAAGTGCGGTCATATCCAGCGCATCGCGCTCCAGTACAGAGAGCCCTGCCAAATACATAGTGACCTTCTCCCATCCCTTGGGTGAGAACCTGAGAAGACCCATATACTGTCCCTGGATTTCTTCTGCCGTCCTGGCCTTCATCCCAATCTCCTTGAGCACACCGGTTTCGTCGACTCTAAAGGTCTCTGCATCCGACAGCGGCTCATCGAAACGTTGTTGCCACAATTTCAGCCACGCTCTGTCATAGGTTATTCCTATATCGCATTGCCCCTTCATCAGTAGCGAAACAGTGTCTTGGGGATAGATAATATCTGAATAACTGACCACACAAGCATCCTGCCGCAGCCACTTATCCGCACATGCGAGAGACATGACCATATTGGTATTTTCCCATCGCTCGTTTGTGAAATACGCAACATCAGGCATATTGATCCTATTTCCGAGATACCCTCTTACAATGCCCACCTCTTCTATCCCGGCCCCAGTCAATGCCTGCACCTGCCATTGAAGCAGAGACTTCCCTGCAACCTTGATCAGACATTTTGGGTTATGTTCCGTAAGCGACCGCATGCGGCTTCCGCGTCCTGCTGCAAGTATGATCGCTTTCAAACTTGTTCGCCCCCATCCATCTGCGTGAAAAACCGCCTTATCAGAGTCAGGTCATTTTCGCATAACGGTGTTTCGCGCTCGCAGTGCCACATCTGCCCGAATATTCTATATCGCCTGTGTTCGATGGCCTCGATAAAACCATCTTCGCTCCTCGCTGATACAATGAAATCGTCGGCAACAGAGCTGACTGTGTAGTTGTGATATGAATTAACCATCCCGAAAGTTCTTAACTCGCTGCTGAACCGCGACTCACCTGAAACAACCAGCTTGTGCCTGCTGCCCGCATGACCATCCACCTTTTCCAGTCCGGCATGAAAAAACTCGCCTATGATCTGCATTCCTCTGCAGACCCCCATCACCGGAATGTCTTCTCGCAGGGCAAAACCGATAAGTTGTTTTTCGAACAGGTCTCTTTTCAGAGACAGCCTGTCACCTGAAACAGATGCCGGCGTATCCCCTCCGCTCAGTATAATCCCTTCTATTGCCATATCCTCGAAATATCTACTGAAATCAAAAAAAGTCGGCAGTATAACCGGGAGATAGCCCAGGCCTGCGAATAGTTCAGCCCATCGTACATCAAGGGCATCCCTTATCTCAGGATAACTTTCATTCCGAAGCAGCCGCTGAGTGATGGCTATCTTCTTCTTCATGAAATTATAGTAACCTGTTTATTACCGCAATCGATCTCCAGGGTCCCGGCCAGCGACCATGCGGTAAAATTCTTCTCTCCTGCGCCTATGACCGCAGGAAGCCCGATTTCAGCACATCGAATGGCCATATGAGAATTCGCGCCTCCGAATTGCGTAACGAGCCCGGAAATGTTCTGAGAAAACAAAAAGTCATAACCTGGATCAGCCGAACGGATAAACACTATGCGCTCGGCAATAGATACTCGGTCAAAGAAATCTTCGGTGATAATCCGGCCGGTCGCTTTCTTCATGGTTATATAAGTCGGCTCTTCGCTTGCCACAAAAAAACTGTAGACATCTGAGGCTTTTCTGATAAGTGAAGGCAGCCTGACAGCCTTCGTATAGTTATAAGATTTCCTGTTTTTTTCGATATCTGAAACAAGAATTTCCCTTATATCTCTAAAATCCATTGACGAATACAGCGCCATTATCGTCCTGATATCAAGAAAAGCGGCATCTTCTCTGCTTATTTCCTTAGACAGACAGAGTTCGCAGACCAACACAAGCACCCTGCTCAACGATTTTGTAAATATGAACTTCGCATATTCCCTGCCTTCTATCGCCTGCCGGATAAAATCGAGCAGGCCGACAGCATCAGTCTTTATTCCGCTCTCAATAAGAGCTCTGTCTATTTTTTCGGTGCACATACCACTGAATTCATAAGTTGCTTTTGCGCGCTGTTCCGTTTTTAAGGAAGAGAAATAACTGTCGAAATTTTCGTCGTATCTCAGGGACAATATATCATAGGTGCCGGGCCTGAGATGCCCATACGTAGCCAGAAAATTGTCCCGGTCAGCGACGCCTATTGCAAGGTCGCACAGGGCCGTGTTCAGTCTCCGGGTAACGGTATTTAATGAATTCAGAAAAAGATCAAGCTCGTCTCTCGTAATTATTCCCAACTCGACAAAGGACTTCAGAAACTGATACGCGATGAAAGCGGCGCGGGCTATTCCTGCAAACGGCAATGTACCGAACCGCTTGCAATCCTCGACCAGCCAGTATATTTTTTCTATATGAGTAAGGTTCGAGCCAATGATATCCTCGTACTTATCTTTGAGACTCTCTATCTTGCCGAGATCTTTTTTATACAGGCCGTGTTCCGAATCGATTATCCTATTGGTCAGTTCGAGCAGAGCGAATTCGATCCTCTTCAGTTCATTAGCGTTAAAACCGTAATTACGCAATGTTTCAAGTTTGGAGGGCAGATCCAGATAGTAGCATGAATGGATGATCTCAAATTCCACCTTGTCATGATGGGCCGGGGTTGCAACCAGTTTGTCAAGATAGTAATCGACCAGTTTCCTGGCTATTGTCTCATTCAGATCCTTTGGTATAAATGAATTGAAATCAACCCTCACATCGATAAAAGGAATGCCCAGGAATGAAACCAAAAGCGGATGTGAACGCAGGTTCCTGTACCCGTAGTTGTCCCTCTGATATGCCCATACGTTATCGGTTATCAATTCCTTATAAAGTGAGCTCGCAAGCTGTTTTGGCCTCAAACCTATCATTTCGGCCGGGTTCCAGTCCGGCATAACTCCAAAGATGGTCCTGTTGCCCAGCAGATTTGGATGAGGTTCTGAAAGGCCTTCAATCTTTTTGAAGATATTATGGAGAGGCGCCTCAAGGTCAATGCCTGAGAGGTTTTCCTTTGCATTAACTGCGACAGGCCGTACCTGAAAAATATACAGTGCGTCTTGACGGTTGAACGCAAACTCTATATCCAGATATGGGCAATTGAAAATTCGCTCCAGTTCCACGCAGGTATCACATATCCTTGCCAAATAAGGGAGTTCAGGAGGAACAGGAGCATTCTTATAGTGAATATAGGTTTGCGTATTTGACCCGGTTCCGCTCGTGACACTGGTAGCGCTTCCGCTGTCGTCAAAGTTGATGACGTAATAAGACGCAAGTGTATCTACGTCCGAAGTAAGGACAACCCCGGATAATTTAATATCGCGGAGCATCGGCTGGACAAACACCTCATCACGCTCATCAGGATTTTCATAAGAGGCTATGACCTCACGCACAACCCGAACAAGTTCGTCCTTGTCCGCCCTCCGGACATTCAGTATGCTTTTGAAACGTCCGGCATTGGAGTTGTCGCGGGCATCCTCACTCTGCGTCGAGGACCTTACAATAAGATAATCCTCCGAAAACCGGTCCATAATTCCGGCAGCAACCGTCTCAGGGTTATCGCGAAATGCAACCACGGTAAAACGGTAAACGGGCAGAACACCGGCGTTAGACAACGTCCCTGACAGGGCCTCCAGAGTGCCGGCCTTTGTGCTAAACTGCATTGTCTTCATAGACTTCAGCCGGCCTTCTGCGCCGTCCAGGCCCGGGTTGTATAGCGAATACTGAAACGATCAGGCAGCCGTTCTCTCATTTTACTTACAATCCTTTCGAATAGTTCAATGCCCTCCTGAGTCGAGAGGTCCCAGTATTTATTTCTAACGCTGCGCCATGCATTTATATACATGTCAATCGTCCTGTCGACCTCAAAATCGATTTCCATATAAAAAATATCCTTAAAGAGCTGCCTGTTTCTTTCAAGTACCGGCCTCTGGTCTTCGCGCCTGATACCCCTGTCATAAAGAGGAATGAGTTCGCAGATAGTGTCCTCAGCAATCTTCTGAATTGGATCATCCAGATGTCTGTGATTCCAGAGACAGGAGAAATATCCCTCATGTTTCAAAACCCTATAACTCTCGCGCAGCGCCAAATCTCGGTCCATAACATTAAAACTGCTTCCAAAGGTCACCCAGTCTGCACTCTCCGCATCCAGCGTCGTATTAATGCCGCCGGCCTTTAACCAAGTGATTCCGGAAGAGTTTTTTGTGCGTAATATGCCGATATTGCGCATCTCGTCGTTGGGTTCAACGGCCACCATGGCAATCCCCCGCTCCAGCAGCATAATGCTGAGATTACCGGTTCCTGCACCGATGTCGATGCATCTGTAATCAGAAGTATTTCGAGCGCCCACATATGAAGCAAGCATATCGATTGCCCTGCCGCTATAATTGGGTCTGAATTCATAATATCCGGCATGGAGAGAATAATCCCAGTCTTTTTGATGTAAAGTATCAGTCATTCCAATCCTCTCAATCTAATGATTTTCTCAGCCTTCTCTGCAAGACTGCCCATTTCCGAATTGTCTATGACAAGGTCGCAGTTTTCAGGCCTGTCATAATGCAGATCCATGCCGATTACATGTTGCATCTCGCCCCGCAGGGCTTTCGAATAAATTCCCTTCTGGTCCCGCCTGATAAGTTCCTGCATTTCGCATTCGATGAAGATCTCGAAATAATTCGCAATATTCTTTCTGTTGAAGCTGTGCACCTCCCTGAAGAGAGACATGGTGGCGCATACTACATCAATACACTGGTCGGCAAGCATTTTGCACAAACGAGCATAACTTAATGCCAGCGTTTTTCTGTCTTCCATAGAATGCCCGAGATAATTGCCGAAGACGGAACGCAGGATATCACCATCGAGAAATACCACGTTTGGCTTGTTTTTTTTCAATTGCGTATACACCATCCTGCCGAGCGTTGTCTTGCCTGCTCCGGAAAGACCCGTTATCCAGTAAACATTCCCGGTTTTCATATCTTCAAATACATATGTGCCTTTTTATTATTGACCCTATGAGATGTCCTGGCGATACCTTCGTCAGATACCTTGCATTCCGTGTCGCCCTGTACAGCTCAATAAAATAGCTGTTGCGGTCCGCGCCGTGTTCAACAAGGTTTCCAAGCCTACGCTCGGATTCGGCAGAAAACTTATAAATAAATTCCGAAATACTCCCGATAAGAAGTCTTGCCTCATAGCCAGCCAACCCGGCTTTCTCGATCATTGATTTGTCTATGTTTTTAGCAAAATTCATTACATAGTCAAACAGAGTTTCATCATCTCCGGCAAACTCCGTTCGTGGCATATGAATCAATTTATCAAAAAAGGAAAGAAGCCTCGTATTGGGCATATAACCAACAGGGCCGGAGACTTCGCCGAATCCTTCAGTCTCATAGCCCAGCCGTGCCATCAAACTGCCGGTCTTAAATTCTATATCAGCTATCACACATCGTTCGCCTGCAAGTTCTTTCCAGTTCCCGGGATTCCCGCTTCTGTTGATCAACTGTTTGTCCTCAGGATGCTCAATTTTGTAGCGACCTTCCGCATCCGCAGCCTTTGCAAACGTCGATTCGGTCGCAGCCTTGTCGAGCTGCCCGGCCTCGACTTCCAGATCCAGGTAATTTGCAATCCTCTCAAGCAGACCGCGTGCATCTTTCTTGTAATCCTCAAATCTTGCAATCATGCAATGGTCATGAGACAACCAGCACTCGGTAAAAAGCCTCCAGTTATCTATCTTGTTTAAAAGAGAGACTGGTTCCGGGAAAGCGATAAATTCAGTAAAAGACATGTCCGGATTTTCCCTCCGATACCTTGAATACAGGGCATCACGCGGATCTCTCACAAAAAAAATAACGTTTTTGCCGGCAAACTTTTCAGTCGGCCATTCATGAGTCCACTCAATTTCAATGTTTTTTCTGAAGGTAAAAAAATCGTACCGCGTAAGCGCAGGCAACCATTTCTTCAATATATTTTCATCAGCTTTCAGATAATACCGGCCATCTGACTCTCTCCACATAGCGCTTCTGTAATGCCTGTATGTCATTACGCCAAGTT
>JAGVHR010000143.1 GCA_020056455.1 Thermodesulfovibrionales bacterium | reverse complement strand
TGAGCACTATGCCCATATTCTTGTGGGCGTTCAGGTGGTTCGGATCATATTCGAGCGCCTTTTTGTATTCTTTAATAGCAATGTCGGGTTTGCCGGACTGGCGGTAGCAGGTGCCCATGTCAACCCTGACATTTACGTTCTTCGGATCAAGCTGCAGCGCCTTCTGATATGCCTCGATAGCTTCAGGGAAGCGATGGGAATCCATCAGTATATTGCCGAGTTCAATCCATGCATTAAGATTCTTCGGATCATTTTTAACAGCATCCTGCAGGATCTTTACATTGTCCGCGCCATGAGCCGGACCTCCGGCCAATCCGTCCTGAGGAGCCTGCTGCTGGCCTGTCGGAGGCTGAAACCTGGGGGCGGATTCTTCTTTTTGCTGACAACCATAGACTGTCAGCGCTACAAATATAAGCGGCAATAAAATCTTCTTCATCTTTTTTCTCCTTAAGTTGTTTTGTCTATTGTAGCAGAACGGCAGGCTGCTGAAAAGTGGTCCGCAATAGCCGGGAAAAGCCGATACTGCGAGGGACAATGGCGTTTTGTTTCACGCGTTTTCAAAAAGAATCTTTTTTCTATTACTGTATTATCAGATTTTCCACGGTGACTGTACCGCTGCTGATTGTAAGGCTGCCCGTAAGGGTTGAGGAAGGGGGGTTGGAGTTGTACCAGCAATTATACCCGCCTTTGAGGGTCACTGCTATATTCCGGTTGAAATTGAGATCTTCGGTAAAATCAAACGCCTGACTCTGGATGGTATCGCCGTTTGAGGCTGAGTTATATGCGGACTGATGAGTGGAATAATAAACAGGGGTCGTCCGAGCGATTCTCACGCGCTGGTTCGGACATGAGGTGACTGTGATGAAATTTGTGTTTGAAACAGTGTTCAATCCGGCTGAGTTGGATGTGGTCAGCGATACTGTATAAGAGCCCACGGTCTGATATGCATGCCCTGGGTTTTGCAAGCTGTCAGTACGCCCGTCTCCGAAGTTCCAGTTCCAGGACGTAGGGCTGTTTGCCGATGAATCGGCAAAGACAACATATAACGGGGCCTGTCCTGAACGCGGAGAACCGGAAAAAGCCGCGATGGGCGGCAGGGCATAGGTGATAAAGGGCGCGGCTATGAAAGTGTTGGTATTCATGGTGGTAACACAGGCGCCTGTGCCGCTGCAGCCGCCGCCTGACCAGCCGCTGAAGGATGCGTCCAGGGCAGGCACTGCATATAGTGTAATGACAGTGCCTGGGTTATATGTGGCCGCGCAGGTTGAGCCGCAATTGATCGAAGGGCCTGTTACAGTCCCTGGACCAGTCCTGTTGACGGAAAGGGATACCGGAGGAAGGGAGGCTATTGTCTTGCTGACCTCGGCCGAGAAGTCGCTTTCATTGTCAAAAGTGTTTATTGCGGTTGCTGCGAAAAAGTAGGTCTGGCCGGCAGTCAGATCAGAGATAGTATAAGTTACAACGCTGTTGGGGCTGGAAAGGTTTATTACGTATGAGTAATTGCCGGATGCGGTCCCATAATAAATTCTGTAACTGCCTTCAAAGTAAGTGATCGGCGTGCCGTCAGCATTTGTAGTTGGGGCATTCCATGTCAGGGTTGTCTGCGCCGAAAAGACTTCCGGGACGAACAGAAGGGAAATAAGGCTTAAGAGGAAAACAACCGAAGATATTTTTCCATATACAGACGAACAAAGGCTTATTAAAAAAGTATATAAAACAGAAAACCAGGATGTGTGTCTCATATTTACATACACTTTTTCACACTCTCTTTTTGAGAAATATACAAAGTACTCACTCAACAAAACGATTGGTTATAATAAATTGTAAACAATGTTTTAAGCAAGGGCGCGGGCATTGAATAGATAAAAAACAATAACTCATTGTAGAATAACAGCAAATTTATATTTCGAGGATGAAATGACTCTCATTGGAAATCTGCTGATAGCCGTGGCTGAAATCGTCAACATGCTTTTGAATATCTATTACTGGATCGTTATTATTGCGGCCCTGATCAGCTGGGTGAATCCTGACCCGTACAACCCTGTTGTCAGGTTCCTCCGCATAGTTACAGAGCCCCTTCTTCAGCCCATACGGAGACTTATAGGATACCGGCTCGGACCTGTTGACATTTCGCCTCTTATAGTTATCCTTGGTATCTTGTTTGCACAGAAGTTTCTTGTCCGTACGGTCCTTGAGCTCGGGCATAAAATCAAAGGGGGCCTTGTGATATGAGAATAACGCCGCTGGATATACAGCAGAAACAGTTCAAGATCAAGTTCAGGGGTTTTGATGTTGAGGAGGTCTACGGCTTTCTCGAAATAGTGCGTGAGGAGATGGAGGACCTGCTGAGGGAGAACGCCGGCTTAAGGGAAAATATTCAGCGCGCGGAAAGCCAGATCAGGGAATACCGTGATATGGAGACGACTCTCAGGGAGACCCTGATGACTGCCCAGCAGATGGTTGAGGACTATAAGAACAATGCCAGGAAAGAGGCTGAACTACTGGTAAAAGATGCTGAATCAAAGGCTGACTCCCTTATCAGGGAAGCCCATGAAAAGGTCATCAAGATCCATGAGGACATTACGGACATGAAGGGAATACGCCGCCATTTCAGGGAAGAGCTCAAAAGACTTGTTGAGGGCCATCTCAGGATGCTGGAAACCGATGAGAGGTGGGAACCCGGCGACAAGGAAGCGATGCCTGGATGAGCAGCGCCCAGTACAGGTCTCTCAAAGGCATGCAGGATATTTTGCCTCCTGATATCTATCTGTGGCAGAAGGTGGAGCAGACTGCTCAGCGGATATTTTCTGTGTATGGCTTTCAGGAGATCAGACTTCCGGTAATGGAGTCCACCAGTGTCTTTACCAGATCCATAGGCGAAAATACGGACATCGTCGAAAAAGAGATGTATACCTTTACGGACAAGGGGGCCAGAAGCGTTTCTCTTAGGCCTGAAGGCACAGCCTCTGTGGTGAGAAGTTATGTTGAAAACAGCCTCTATAACCTGCCTGCGCCTCAGAAGTTCTATTACTCAGGGCCCATGTTCAGATATGAGCGGCCCCAGTCCGGCAGATTCAGACAATTTTATCAAATCGGCGTGGAGGCCTTTGGAGATCCAGGCGCAAAGTTGGATGCGGAGGTCATAGCAATGCTTGCACTGCTGCTTTCGTTTCTTGGGCTTGAAGGCGTTTCAGTTCAGATCAACTCCATCGGCTGCGAGGTGTGCCGGCCGGGATATCGCGAAGCGCTAATTACCTTTTTTTCCGCAAAAAGGGAGGGCCTATGCCCTGACTGCCTGCGCAGGTATGACAAGAACCCGCTGAGGATACTTGACTGCAAGGCAAGCGGCTGCATAGAGCTGCGGCAGGGTGCGCCCAGGATTACCGATCATATCTGCGGAGATTGCAGGACGCACTTTGAAAAACTCCAGTCCCTGCTTTCGCTCCTGAAAGTCTCATTTTCTCTGAATCCTGAGATGGTCAGAGGGCTTGATTATTACACCAGGACTACTTTTGAAGTGACGAGCCAGGGCCTTGGGGCCCAGAATGCTGTGGCTGCCGGAGGCAGGTATGACAGGCTTGTCAGGGAGTTCGGAGGGCCTGAAACCCCAGCGGTAGGGTTTGCCCTGGGCATTGAGCGGGTGGTTGAACTGCTGAAAAAGGCAGCGCCCCATGCTGCGCCTGTTCCCCTGGTATTTATTGCCTCAATAGGCGATAAGGCCGGCAGCGAAAGCCTCGGTATTGCACAACAGTTGAGACAGCGGGGTCTGTGGGTTGAGACAGGCGATCCGTCCGGCTCTCTGAAGAGCCAGATGAGGAGGGCTGACAGGCTTGGGGCCAGATATGTGTTTATCATTGGCGATGAAGAGCTCCTCTCCGGCAGACTGAAATGGAAGGGCCTTGACGGCTCGGGTCAGGGAGAGCTGTTGTTTTCAGAGATTGAGGCCTTCCTGACAGCCTTAGTGGAGAAGTAGCCCATGAAAGGGCCTGGATCGCAGGTTATCCTACGACATCAAGCTCTCTGACCCTGAATTTGACCCCGAGTTCTTCGGCAATCTCCCTGCACTTGTCTTGATCAACACCCTGAAGGGCAACTACAGTAAGCTGAAGATCAGGGACCGCATTTTTCGCCTCCCTGATGAACCTGAGGACTTCAGAAAAAGCATGGGGAAAGGACGGCTTGCAGATCCTGTCATAGGTATCTTCATCCTGCGCGTCAAGGCTTACGGACATGCTGTCCACAAGGCCTTTCAGCTCAGGCGCAACATTGCGCTTATGTATCAGATTTGCCTGCCCGTTTGTATTGATCCGTACACTGCCTCCCTGTTGTTTGACCCACAGGGCGATGTTCTTTACTGTTTCTATACGGTAAAGAGGCTCACCGTAGCCGCAAAATACGATCTCTTTAAAACGCTTCGGATCGCCGATCTCACGCTTTATCTCTTCTTCCTCCGGTTCGTGGGCGAGCCTGAGCTTATGGCCTTTTACATAGTCAGAGTGGAACTTGACGCAGAAGGAGCATCTGTTTGTGCACCGGTTGGTTATATTCAGGTAGAGGCTGTCCCTTATTTGATAGGCGATTTCTCCTTTGTCCGGGAGTCCGCCGATTGCAAAAAGTCTCTTCGCATTCAGAGTGGTTATTCTGGAGAGGTCCTGCAGGCTGATCCCGCGCAGGTCAGCAATTTTTTTTGCAGTATTAAGCAGGTAAGCCGGTTCGTTTCGTTTGCCTCTGAAAGGCTCCGGCGCCAGATAAGGGGAGTCTGTTTCGATGATGAGGTAATCATCAGGGACTTTCCCGGCAACTTCCTGAAGGACCAGAGACTTTTTAAAGGTCACGGGCCCGGCAATGGAGATGTACCAGCCCATTGCCATGACCTGCTCCGCCAGTTCCATATCTCCTGAAAAACAATGAAACAGGCCGTTTGTAACTCCTGAGTCCATTACAATCTTCAGGGTGTCGTCGTGTGCCTCGCGGCTATGGACTACAACAGGCAGGCCTGTTTCTTTTGCGAGCGTCAGATGCTGCTCAAAGACCTTGCGCTGGACATCCCTTGGCGAGTAGTCATAATGGTAGTCAAGCCCGGTCTCTCCGATCGCAACAACCTTTTTCCTTTTTGTCAGTTCTCTGAGCGTTGAAAATGTCTGAGCTGTGAAATCCTTTGCATCATGAGGGTGAATGCCGGCAGCAGAGTATATGAAGTCATGCTTCTCCGCGATTTCAGCGCCCCTCAGCGCTCCTTCAAGGTCTGACCCTATAGTGATGAGCGCTTCCATGCCTGCCTCACGCGCCCTCCGGATGACTCCGTCACGATCATG
The DNA here is from genome assembly GCA_020056455.1 of Thermodesulfovibrionales bacterium. Lineage (GTDB taxonomy): Bacteria > Nitrospirota > Thermodesulfovibrionia > Thermodesulfovibrionales > UBA6898 > UBA6898. Next base: position 235 of record JAGVHR010000143.1, on the reverse strand, counting down.
GTCGAACTCCTTCATCTCTATGTGGCAGTGAGTGTCGATAAAGGAAAGGGGCCGGATATTATTGGACTCCGGAGAATGAAGAATGTCGCCTCCGGATGCAACGTCAGGATTAATCATCAGTCGCAGTAGTTATTAAGCGCCGAATTTCTTGAGCCGCATGGCGTTGGCCAACACAAGCGGCATGAGCTGAACTGTAGGAAATATCCCTAATTCGCCCTTTGTGCATTCCCTTTCC
>JAGVHR010000084.1 GCA_020056455.1 Thermodesulfovibrionales bacterium | reverse complement strand
AGACAAACCTCGATGAATTCGCTATGGGCTCATCCACCGAAAATTCAGGGTTTCATACTACAAGAAATCCGTGGGATATTGAAAGAATTCCCGGGGGCTCAAGCGGCGGGTCAGCTGCAGCGGTTGCCGCCGGAGAATGCGCCGCAGCGCTCGGCTCTGACACAGGCGGGTCTATCAGACAGCCTGCCTCGCTCTGCGGAGTCGTGGGCCTGAAGCCGACATACGGCAGGGTGTCCAGATATGGTCTCGTTGCCTTCGCATCCTCCCTTGACCAGATCGGCCCGATAACCAAAAACGTCCGTGACTCTGCTGTCCTTTTAAACATAATCTCGGGCAACGATCAGATGGACTCCACTTCAGCGTCTGTTGTAGTTCCTGATTTCACTTCCGCCCTGGGAAAAGACATCAAAGGGCTGAAGCTCGGGATACCGAAGGAATATTTTATTGACGGAATGGACCCTGAAGTCGAAAAAGCAGTTATGGATGCCATCAGACACTATGAATCCCTGGGCGCAGTCCCTGTTGAAGTCTCACTCCCGCATTCAGGGCATGCTGTGGCCACCTACTATGTTTTGGCAACATCAGAGGCAAGCTCTAATCTTGCCCGGTACGACGGAGTAAAATACGGTTTCCGGGCTGAAGGCAAAGACCTTATGGACATGTACATGCAGACACGCGCCCAGGGGTTCGGGCCTGAAGTGAAGCGCAGGATTATGTTGGGCACCTATACGCTCTCCTCAGGTTACTATGATGCCTACTACAAAAAAGCCCAGCAGGTAAGGACCCTTCTCAAAAAGGATTTTGATGACGCCTTCAGGGATGTTGACGTCATACTGACGCCGACCTCTCCGACCGCTGCCTTCAAGCTTGGTGAAAAGACGGATGATCCGCTCCAGATGTATCTTGCCGATATCTTCACTATTTCCGTCAACCTTGCCGGAGTACCCGGCATCTCGGTCCCCTGCGGTTTTACCTCGCAGAATCTTCCAATAGGACTGCAGCTGATAGGAAAGCACTTCGACGAAGAGACCCTGCTTCAGACCGCCTATGCCTATGAACAGTCAACTGACTGGCACAGGAGGAGACCCGCTTTATGACGAACGCTGCAAAATGGGAAGCAGTCATAGGCCTTGAAGTCCATGCCCAGATGCTGACGAAAACGAAGATCTTCTGCGGTTGCTCAACTGCATTCGGCAGTGAGCCCAATACCCAGACCTGCCCGATCTGTATCGGCATGCCTGGAGTCCTGCCGGTCCTCAACAAAAAAGCCCTGGAATTCGCAATTCGTACCGGCCTTGCCGTTAACTGCACAATATCGAAATACAGCCGTTTTGCCCGTAAAAACTATTTTTATCCGGACCTGCCGAAGGGCTACCAGATCAGCCAGTTCGAACACCCTATCTGCGAGCACGGATATCTGGAGATATTTGTTGATAATGAAGTAAAAAGGATCGGAATAACCCGCATACATATGGAAGAGGATGCCGGTAAAAATATACATGAAGGCGCAGGCAGCTACAGCTTTGTCGATCTGAACAGGACAGGTGTTCCGCTCATGGAGATTGTATCGGAACCTGATCTCAGGACCCCCGCAGAGGCTGCTGAGTATATGAGAAAGATCAGAAGCATTGTCCGCTATCTCGGTGTTTGTGACGGCAATCTTGAACAAGGCTCGCTCAGGTGCGACGCCAATGTCTCAGTCAGGCCTGCAGGGCAGAAGGAGTTCGGCATCCGCGCAGAGGTCAAAAACATCAACTCTTTCAGAAACGTTGAAAAGGCGATCGAATATGAGATCAACCGGCAGATCAGGCTCCTTGAGGATGGAGGCACGGTTATTCAGGAGACAAGACAATGGGACGCTGACAGGGGACTCACAGAGTCGATGCGCTCAAAGGAAGAAGCCCATGATTACAGGTACTTCCCGGAGCCTGATCTTGTCCCGCTATCTGTTGACGGGAAATGGATTGACGACATAAGGGAAGCACTTCCGGAACTGCCTGACGCGAAAAGGCAGCGATTTATGGAGGCGTGCGGTCTGCCTGAATCTGATGCGGACCAGCTGACTGCCGAGCGTTCGACAGCTGAATGGTTCGAGAGCGCTGTTATGGCAGGAGGCCGGCCAAAGGCTGTATGGAACTGGATAATGGGCGATCTCATGAAGCTTCTGAATGAACAGAACAAGTCTATTGAAGACTGTGCGATTAAACCGCCTCAGCTCGCAGGCATGTTACGTCTCATTGATGAAGGATTGATCAGCGGCAAGATCGCCAAGACAGTCTTTGAGGAGATGTTCAGGACAGGCAATGATGCGGAGGCCATTGTAAAAGACAGGGGCCTTGTCCAGATCAGCGACTTGTCAGAGATCGAGAAGGTCGTGGATGAGATAATCTCAAAGAGCGGGAAAGAGGTTGAGAGATTTATGGCAGGAGATGAAAAGCTGCTCGGCTTCTTTGTGGGCCAGGCCATGAAGGCCACAAAGGGCAAGGCCAACCCCGGCATGCTCAACGAACTTATTAAGAAAAAACTGTCCTGAAGCGCCCCCGCCGGAAAAGGAGGCGGTTTTGTAATGAGCTCCGGCGGCAAGGCGCGCATGGTTCGACAGGCTCACCATGACAGTCGAAGAGCCTGCCCTGAGCGAGTCGATGGGAGTTTTGCAGCGCAACGCAGCATACGGACTTTTTACAAAGCCGTCAACGTTGATTTAACAAGCCTGCATAAGTTAGTATTTTCTGCATTTCAAACTACGGAGAGGTGACCGAGTGGCCGAAGGTGCACGACTGGAAATCGTGTGTGCGTTAATCCGCACCCAGGGTTCAAATCCCTGCCTCTCCGCCATATTTTTTCAAGCGAACAAGACAGCGGCGTTCCAGAGTACTAATTAACAGAAAGGTTCGGTGAGCCTTATGAAAAAAAGAGCTGCAATCACTCTTCTTCTCCTGTTATCAGGTCTGTCATCCCTTTTAGCGGGATGTTCTTCCGACAAGCATATGGTCAAAAACTGCCTGACGCAGTGCAACAGCGTAAACGTCGTCAGGCATGAGACCCCTGGAATACTCAGGAATACAAGCGCTGAGACATGGCTAATGGCTGTTACTGAACTTGCCGCTCCGGGGGGCGCCTCGCTTCTGATCCTCGGCGATGAATACTCGAGGGCCAGAGGAACTGCCGTTCAGGACAAAATTCCGGATTTCGGTCTGCTTCTTCTCGAAAAATTCGCAGACAGAATCCGGCAGGAACGGAAGGACTGGCCGATGCTGGCCATTTACAGCACCCCTGTCAGTGAAGACCTGCCGCTATCGGGAATAGTCATTGATTTCGAGGTAAAAAGACTGGCCTACGGAACTCTGGACCTTACCAGAGGAGGAGTGGTCATGGAGGGAGGCCGCATCAATAAAGGCATTATAAGCGACGGCTTTCTCAGCAAAACAGTGGTCACAATGAAGGACCAGAAGGACGAAGTCCTCTGGCAGAAGAGCTTTACTTATCTTTCAGCTGATCATGACAGAGAAATGGCGCTTGACGTACTCGAATCGGACAACGCCTCTCTTTTGAAGGAGGAGATTGATTTTGCCGCAGACATGACTGTAGCTAATTTCCTTGACCACCTGAAAGAGACACCTGAATGAAGCTCTTGCAAAAGTTCTCAATCTGTCACCTTGAACAACATGACCCATGAAATCGACTCCATCAAATCCGACCTCGACAGGCTTCGCCCCTTCTCCGACCATGTTGTCAAGCAGCTTAAAGATTATTACCGCATAGGGCTGACATACTCATCCAATGCGATTGAAGGCAACACGCTTACCGAGTCAGAGACAAAGGTTATCATTGAAGACGGCTTGACCATAGGCGGTAAATCACTGCGTGAACATGTTGAAGCGATAGGGCTCGCAAAGGCTTATGACCATATTTACTCTTTGATGGACAATCCTATTTCCGAAGTTGATGTATTGCACCTCCACAGGCTCTTCTTCCGGCAGATAGATGCCGAAAATGCAGGCAAGTACAGACAAAAGAACGTAATTATCACCGGGACAGATTACATGCCGCCTGATTACAGGGAGGTCCCTGTTTTAATGGCAAAGCATATTGAAAATCTTAACAGAGGCGCCAAATATGAACATCCTCTTGAGAGGGCAATCGACCTGCATGCAGAATTTGAGTCTATCCATCCCTTTATTGACGGCAATGGAAGGATAGGAAGGCTTCTGTTAAATATTTTGACTATGCGAAGCGGCTATTGCCCTGTGATAATTCCTCCGATAAGGCGGGCTGACTATATAACCGCAATGCAGAAATCAAATAAGGGCGATTTGATCACCTTAAGAGCTTTTGTCCTAAGCGTTGTTTACGAGGAGATGAAGTCAATAAAAAAGATCGTAGAAAGCCTACTCAAATGACATGTAATCTATGCCGGTTTTACCACCCAATAAATGAAGATGCCCAGGTAAGGCCTCGGAAGAACTATATCACATGCGCAACAGACATCATGTATGGTAAAATAAACCTCATTTTTGGGCATATGTCCCTTTCAGGCGCTTTCCTATTGCAGCCCGTGTGCGGCCCTGCGCAACAGACAGGTGTGAATCTCGTCAGGTCCGGAAGGAAGCAGCGATAAGCATTATGTCCGTGTGCCGCAGCAAGCCGTTCACGGGCTGGAGCAGGAAAGAAAATACAGACAACAATCAGAGACAGAGTGTGCCGGGCAGCAATAAAATAACATCGGCAGAATGCTGTTAACCGACCACTGACAACCAAGGACCAAAGAATGAGCTACCTCGTTTTAGCACGGAAATGGCGACCGCTGACCTTCGACGACCTCGCAGGTCAGGAGCCGATCACGCATATCCTGAAAAACGCCCTCGCGCAGGGAAAGATCGCGCATGCCTATATCTTCTCAGGTCCGCGCGGAGTGGGCAAGACTACTTCAGCGAGGATCCTTGCCAAGGCCCTGAACTGCAAGGAAGGCCCGACGCCTGCGCCCTGCGGCATCTGCGGGTCCTGCGTCGCCATTACTGAGGGATCAGCAGTGGACGTAATCGAAATCGACGGCGCTTCGAACAACAGCGTTGATGATATCCGGGATCTGCGAGAGAGAGTCAAGTACGCCCCTTCGGGAGGTAGGTACAAGGTTTATATCATCGACGAAGTTCATATGCTTTCCGGCTCTGCCTTCAACGCTCTCCTGAAGACCCTTGAAGAACCACCTTCCCATGTCATCTTCATCCTTGCCACAACAGAGATGAAAAAAATCCCTGCAACGGTCCTTTCGAGATGCCAGCATATGCCCTTCAGGAGAATTTCCGCAAATGTCATCAAGGCGCGGCTCAGGCATATTGCCGATGCAGAGAAGATAACCATATCTCCTCATGCGCTCGGCCTGGTGGCAAAAGCAGCTGACGGCAGCATGAGAGACTCGCTTACGATCCTTGACCAGGTGTCGTCATTCTCCGATAAAATCAGCGAAGAGCAGGTGCAGAACCTCCTTGGCATGACAGACTTCAGCATGCTCGCAAAGACAGCTGACGCCCTAATCACAGGAAAGCGCGTTGAACTTATTGAGATCATAAACTGTCTTTCGGAGCAGGGAGCGGATTTCCGGGCCTTTACAAAGGAGCTTGCCCAGTTTTTCAGAGACCTGCTTATTGCAAGCGTTGTGAAACAACCTGAGGAGATTCTCGATCTCAACGATGAGGAACTGTCGGCAATAAAAAAACTCGTTTCAGCTTCCGCAGAGGACCAGCTTACGCTTATGCTCTCCGAGGTCATGAAGGCAGAGGCAGACGTCAGGAACTCCTCGCTGCCGAGGATGGCTCTTGAAATGGCGCTCATCAGGACAAGTTTTCTCAGCAGCCTCAAACCGGTAAAGGAAGTCATTGAAAATCTCAACAGGCTGAGCAGAGAAATACCGGCCAGACCTGTACCGGCAGCGCAGCAACAGAAAACACCCCCGGCGCCTCCGGCAGCCGCGGCTCCTAAGCCGGAAGAAGATATATCTGAAGTTGAAGAAGAAGACAATGATACGTCCGCAGGACCGGAGCCGGAGTCTGAAGCAGAGCAGGAGCCGGTTGCGGAACCTGATGAGAGCATAGCCCTACCGCCTGAGCAGCCTGCTGAAACTGATATCAATGCAATCTGGCACAAGGTACTCAATGCAATCGACGCGCCCCTCGCATCAAAACTCGAACATGCCTCAGTTGAACTCATCGGCGACCAGCTTCATCTGGTCCTCAACGGCGGTCATGCTGTGTTTCAGAATACTATTTCAGGCAGTCTCGGAGATATCGAAAAGGTCCTGTCCGGCCTTGCCGGGAGGAAAATCAGGATAACGCTCTCAGCACATCATAAAAAAACGACAAAGAAAAAAGATCTGAAGCAAAAAGCTCTTGCTGAACCTGTTATTATGGAAGCGCTTGAGCTTTTTGAAGGAAGGATTGTTGACGTGCTACCGATTGACAATGAAATAAATACCAGAAACGGAGGAGACGATGTCTAAGAAAATGTTAGGAGACCTGATGCGCCAGGCCCAAAAGCTTCAGGAAGAGATGGCAAGGGCGCAGGAAGAGGCAAAAAAGAAGACCGCGGAGGCTTCATCGGGCGGCGGCATGGTTACAGTTGTTGCCAGCGGCGCAGGGGAAATCGTCTCCATAAAGATCGAGAAGGATGTTGTGAACCCTGATGATGTCGACATGCTTCAGGACCTCATCCTCACAGCTGCAAACGAGGCCCTGAGGCGGGCGCAGGAGATGGTCAGCGGAGAGATGTCAAAACTCACCGGCGGTCTCAATATCCCGGGCATGGGGAATCTCGGCAATATGTTCGGAAGGTAGCGCCGGGCTGATGGCGTAAGACTATCAGGGGCTGTCAAATATGCACGGAATCATCGAAAACCTCATAAATGAACTGACGCGCCTTCCCGGCATCGGCAGGAAGACTGCCCAGAGGCTTGCGTTCTTTATTCTCTCCCTGCCTGAAGCAGAAGCCATGTCCATATCAGAGGCGATCCGAAAGGTGAAACAGACTGCGCGGTTCTGCAGGCAATGTTTCAATATTACCGAAAACGAGCTCTGCGAAATATGCAGTGATGAGTCGCGCGATATAAACAGGATTGTTGTTGTTGAGGAGCCGAGCAATATACTTGTAATCGAACGGACAAAGGCCTTCAGGTGTCAGTATCATGTCCTGCTTGGAGCGCTCTCGCCCCTTGACGGCATCACCCCGGATAAATTGAAGATCACCGAACTTGTGGAAAGGGTAAAAAATAATAAAGTGCAGGAGGTGATCGTCGCCACTAACCCAAATACAAAGGGCGAGATAACAGCCCTGTATATCAAGGAAGCCCTGCTCGGCCTCGATGTAAAGGTCACACGTATTGCCTATGGACTGCCCATGGGAAGCGATATCGAATTCGCAGATGAGGTCACCCTCGGAAAGGCCCTTGCAGGCAGACGGGATCTATAGTTTTACCTCCTCCCCTTCTCAGGAAACCCGTCTCCTCAGACTGGAATATCAGTTATACCAGAGTCCTGCTTCCTTATCTTTCCGCCCCACTCAACAGCCTTTGCCATAATCTCAGATTCGTCTGCAGTAGTCAGACTTCTGTTATCAAGCACGACTCTGCCGGCCACAACAACAGTCTCAACATCGGAGGCGTTCATTGAATAGACAATATGGGAATATATGTCATAGATGGGCATCAGGTGCGGCTTATGAAGGTCAGCCAGCACTATATCCGCAGTCTTCCCGGCTTCAAGGCTTCCTGTCATATTGCCGAGATTCAGGGCCTCAGCTCCCCAGCGCGTTGCCATAAGCATGGCCTGTTTTGCGCTTAGCGCTGTCGGGTCTCCGGAGACAGCCTTATGCACCTTTGCTGCTGTTGACATCTCGCTCAGGATGTTCAGGTCATTATTGCTTGCGGCCCCGTCAGTGCCGAAAGAGACATGGATGCCGGCCTTCAGCATCCTGGGGACAGGAGCAATACCCGAGGCAAGCTTCAGATTACTCTCGATGCAGTGAGACACCCCGGTCTTTGTTGCAGCCAGCAGCTCTATTTCTTCAGGTTCCAGCCAGACGCAGTGCGCTGCGATGAGATTTTCATTCAGGAGTCCCAGAGAAGCAAGGTGAACTACCGGCCGTTTATTATATCGTGAAAGGACCTCGCCTACTTCCCACCCGGTCTCGGAAAGGTGGATCTGCAGGGGCACGCCGTATCTCCCGGCAAGTTCAGCAGATTTTTGAAGAGTTTCGGGCGAACAGGCGTATGCAGAATGATCAGCGACCGACGGCACAATCAGCTCATCGTTTCTCCACTCCATGATCAGACGCTCTGCATTTGCCAGATAATCATCAGCATTCCTGCCGGTGGAAGTGGGAAAATCAACAACACCAGCGCCTATGACAGCCCTCATCCCGATCTTTTTGGTGGCCCTGGCCCCGCTGTCACTGAAAAAATACATATCAGCATATGTCGTGATACCGCCCCTGAGCATCTCAAGGCAGGCGAGTTCAACCGCATCACTCACAAACTCAGGGCTGAGCCATCTGCCCTCCGCAGGCCAGATATGCTCTTCAAGCCAGACCTTCAGCGGCAGGTCATCTGCAAGACCCCTGAAATAGACCATTGCTGCATGGGTGTGCGTGTTGACAAAACCGGGGAAAGCAACCTTGCCCTTTCCGCCGATGACCTTCGCGGCAGTATAGCGTTTTCCGATCTCGTCCGCCTTGCCCACAGCCGCAATCCTGCCGCCCTTGACCGCAACAGCGCCGTCCTCAATAACAGCAAGGTCTGCGTCCATTGTAAGGACATAGTCAGCCTGTATGATCACATCAGCGGATTGCATAGACCTTCAACTGCAGGATAAACCCTATCGTTGCATTCGAATCCGGCAATCCTCAAATCCTTTCAAGGCAATATGATCTATTCAGGGGCCTGAGCATGGCAATCAGGACTTCACTTGCAGTTGTGTCCTGGTATTGGCGGCAAATGCAGTTGCAAGGGCCTTCAAGGTATTGCCGCGAAAGGCTCTTCGGCCTGTCGTCTCCGAATGCTGTGCTGTTTTTGTGCAACTGGAGTATAAATCTGTCAGAGTCTTCGATCTCTCATGGCGAAGGAAAGAGGTCATCCCTCCACCAGAATGCGAAGCATACGGCGCAAGGGTTCTGCAGCGCCCCAGAGGAGCTGATCGCCGCAGGTAAAGGCAGCAAGGTACTGCGGCCCCATATTCATCTTGCGCAGCCGTCCGACCGGAACAGTCAGTGTGCCGGTGATAGCAGCAGGCGTCAGTTCCCGCATCGTGATCTCACGATCGTTGGGGACCACCTTTACCCAGGAATTGTGGTCTGAGATCATGCTGTTGATCTCATCAAGAGGGACATCTTTGGCAAGCTTTATCGTCAGCGCCTGACTATGGCAGCGCATGGCTCCAATACGCACGCAGAGGCCGTCTATGGGTATCGGATTTCCCTCTCGACCGAGTATCTTGTTAGTCTCTGCCTGTCCCTTCCACTCCTCTCTGCTCTGGCCGTTATCAAGCTGCCTGTCTATCCAGGGGATAAGACTACCGGCAAGCGGCACGCCGAAATAGGCCTTCGGGAATT
>JAGVHR010000129.1 GCA_020056455.1 Thermodesulfovibrionales bacterium | reverse complement strand
CACCACAAAGAGGTTTGTACCGTTTTTCACATAATCCCCTGCTGAAACCTTTTTCTCCTTTATGATACCATGTATGGGCGAGTGGACACCCGTTTTGGAAAGCCTTTCTTTAGAAAGGGCACAGGTTGCCTTTGCCTGTTCCACCTCCGCCATAGCCAGAGACAGTCGGGTGGAGACATCATCGAACTGTTGTTTCGTTACTAGTTCTTCCTTGTAAAGGGCATCCTTTCGCTGATACTCCAATCTCGTATTTTCAAGGGTTGCTTCTGCCTGCTTTAAAGCGATCTCTGTCCTCTTAACTTCGAGGCTGTAATTCGTATCGTCAATTGCCGCAAGAAGCATACCCTTTGAAACCACTGTTCCTTCATCCACTCTGACACTTCTCAAAACCCCTTCAATCTCACTGCTTACCACAACCTCCTCACCAGGCATCAGTGTACCGATGCTTTCCACAAATGGCCTGAAAGACCTTTTCTCAACGGTCTGAACACGGACATTAATAGCCTTCCCCCCAGTCGTTTCTACCTTTTTCTTCTTACAAGCAGGGCAAATGAAGATAAGAGAGAGAATAAGTAAAAAAAGGACAACCTGACCTGATCTGTTACCTTTCCCGTAATCATTACCAATGTAGTATTGCATAAACATAGATTCGCCCCCTTTTACTTTTTTTCCGTATCCTGACTCTTAACTGCAGCCTGTTTGCCTGTGACCCTTTTTAGCAGTCTCCCTGTTACCCGTTCAAGCTTCAGAATGGACAACTTATAGTTATATACAGCATCTACAAGCTGACGCTCTGCTGTAACAAGTAATGTATTTGTATCCATGATATCTATACTGTTGGCCAGGCCAAATTCAAACTGTCTTGAAATGGCACTGTAGTTATCCCTGGCGAATGCCAGCCTATCTTCAAGAGATTTCAAAACCCCTTTCTGTGTCATATAGTCAAGGTAGGCATTTTCAACCTCTACATTTATTCTCTTCCTCAGGTCTTCATATACGAGATCGGCCTGTCTCTGTTTTGCCATCGCCTCCATTACCTCTGCCCTCCGGAGACCTCCCTCAAAAAATGGAAAGCTCAGCTTAAGGCCCGCGTAGATGCTTTCTTTAGTGAGAGAAGCGGTTGGAGGGTCTTCATCTCTACCTGAATAAACACCCTCAATGGAAATTGTGGGCCAGTAGAGGCCGCGCGCGTATTTAACCTGATCCCCTGCAATCTTTTTCTGTATATCGAGAGACTTCAATTCAGCCCTTCCCAACAGGGCTGCTTCCTTGAGTAGCCCCAGGGCATCCTCGGGCTTGTAGCCTGCCGGGTACTGATTACCCTCAGACACCTCTTTGAGATTATAATCTCCTGTCAATCCGACGATCCTTGCAAGGACTGCCTTTGTAAAACTCAGATTGTTTTCTGCCCTAACCAGTTCCGATTGGGCACCTGATAATTCCGCCTCTGCCCTCAGAAGAACGGTCTTTGTCACCTCACCCACCTTGACTCTTATGGCGGCGGCATCCCTATGCTTTGTGAGCCTCTCAACATTTGCCTTTGCAATATCCACAGCCTTCTTAACCCTAAGGACATCGTAATAGGCAAAGGAAACCCCGAAAAGATATTCTTCCCTCACTGCATAGAGGTCATATTTGCTCTTTTCAATATTATCTTTCGATATTTTAAAAGCATCAAACTCCCTGCCGCTTATCGAGAGGGACTGGTCAAGCCTTAACCCCCAGGATGTAGAATAATCAGGCTGAATGACAGCACCTGCTGACGATCGTTTGTCCTCGCTGTATCCCGTAAAGTTTCCGAAAGTGGAGAGTCGGGGGAAGAGCACAGAGACCGCCTTGTCTTTCGCTCTTTCTGAAATATACATGTCTTCCTCTGACAACTTTATCCTTTCAGAGCGTTCAAGGGCAATCTTATAGAGGTCGGGAAGGGAATATTCCTCCGCTGCATAAAGGCTGTTAACTGTCAAAACTGCCAATAGAACTGCTAAGAGATGTGTAACTAAAAGAAATTTTAGTCGGGTCATATTAGCTACCTCTTTGAAATTTTTATCACTTCCAGGAATAGAGTGACAAAGGTATTTACAACCTCTTCACGAGAGTACTGGATTTTTTCTTTCTTCCAAAAGACTTCATTACCTATCATATACTGGACTATCATTCCCAAAAAACCTCTGGCAAGTTCGGCCGCCGAGCGGGTCGTATCGCCTTATAGTACACCAAGACCGCCGTTGATGTCAGCATCTTCGCATCGAGTCCTATCCCCATGGAGAAATAAGCGATCACGCTTTCATCATTGGAACGTTCTTTATGTTTCTTGTGCATTCTTCACGCACCTCCGCCCAGCACCTTGTAAAGTGTAACGAGGTTGGTGAACCGTAAAAGATGGAGGGCGACCAGTCCCTGTTGCGCGCCATAGAGGGAACGTTGTGCATCAAGGACTTCCAGGTAGCTATCAATTCCCTTGTTATAACGCAGATTGGAGAGGCGGTAGGTTTCTGCAACAGCGTTGATCAGTGATTGCTGCGCCGCTATCTGCTGGTTTATTGTGCCCTGAACGGCAAGGGCATCGGCGACTTCCCGGAAGGCCGCCTGGATCGCTTTCTCATATTGGGACACGGACATTTCCCTTTCTACTTTGATTACATCATAGGCCAACCATGTGCGGGCATCAAAAATCGGTATCGTAATCTGCGGTGCGAAACTCCAGGTACCTTGGCCGGATTTGAAGAGTCCTGACAGATCGGCGCTTGCGGTTCCGATAGCGGTCGTCAAGGAGATGCGGGGAAAGAAAGCCGCACGGGCGGCGCCGATATTGGCGTTGGCCGCCTTAAGGCCATGTTCCGCAGCCAGCACGTCAGGTCGTTGCAGGAGCAGTTCGGAGGACAGGCCGGGAGAAATATCTTTGGGGGGGCTGACGCTGCCCAGTTCCGGCGGCAGGAGCGCCGGCGGTATAGGAAAACCGACCAGAAGATTCAAGGCATTTTCACCTTGCGCTGCCAGTTGCGTATAGCGGGCGATGTCTCTCCTGGCCGTATCCACTTGGCTTTGCGCTCGATTGAGGTCCAGTTCGGACGCGAGCCCGACGTCATAACGTTTCCGGATCAATTTGTAGGAGGCCTCCTGCGTCTCAAGGGTGGAGGTCACCAACTTGAGGTTTTTCCGATCCGCCGCAAGGGTGAGGTACGCGTTGGCCACGGCGGACACCAGCAGTATCTGTGCGCTGCGGCGGGCTTGATCCGTAGCGATGTATTCTTCCAGCGCGCGATCTTTCAGGCTGCGGATGCGGCCGAAGAAATCCATTTCCCAGGAACTGATACCAAGATTGACATTGTATTGTTCAACGGTCATCGCGCTTCCGGTGGTCGAAAGATCAGCCGGTACACGCTGTTTAACCCCACTCCCGACCGCATTGACCGTAGGCATAAGTCCTGCGCGTTGAATGCCGTACAAGGCGCGCGCCCTTTCTACATTCAAGGCGGCAAGCCGCAGATCGCGGTT
>JAGVHR010000186.1 GCA_020056455.1 Thermodesulfovibrionales bacterium | reverse complement strand
CCCGCAAAAATCCTTAATTTCCTTTTTGAACCTCTTCCACGTCTTCATAAAAATCATCTCAAGTTCTTTATATTTTCGAGGTCAGGCTCTGCGTCTTGATATTTCGTCATTCCAACCATATCAGCCAATATGCTCTCATCAGCGCCGCTATCATTCACCTGCTTCTCCTATAATTTCCCTGACTCTATCCATCAGGATTGGCAGGTCATCTTGAATAACTTTCCACATAATTTCAAGATCGACTCCAAAATATTCATGAATCAGCAGGTTTCTGAAATCTTTTATATCCTGCCACGCTACATCAGGATGCTTTTGCTTTAACTCATCGGGAAGTTTTCCTACAGCCTCACCGATGACTTCAAGCTCTCTGATTACCGCCGAATACGTCTTTCTATCGCTGCAAAACTCTTCAAAAGTCAAGCCGTTAACAAATTCAAGAATAGAACTGCCTGAATCAAATATATCCTCAAGATAAAGACGAAAGTCCCTTTCAGACATAGATGATTTGTCCTTTTATTTTCTCTCTTATGATCGGTTTTAAACAATGCTCAAATCCCATGTCTATTTTTCTTGACAGTTCTTTCTCCAAAAACCTCTTCATCTCCAAGAAGCTATGAATATTTTTTCTATTTTTTTCCATCTCAACAACCATATCAATATCGCTTGAAGAAGTTTGCTCCTTCCGAGAAAAGCTGCCGAAAATTCCCATACGGGTCACGCCGAAGTTTTCATAGAAAAACTCTTTGTTCCTTTTCAGGTAGGCGACGACTTCCTCTATAGATAAATTTTCCATCTCTTGTCCGCCTCTCTAATGAAGACTCCCCGCCGCAGAGACAGCGGTGTATCATCAGGTAAAAATTGTTATTTAAAAAATCCCCCCTCAAGAACCCCGCAAAAATCCTTAATTTCCTTTTTGAACCTCTTCCACGTCTTCATCAAAATCATCTTGAGCTCATTAACTTTCTTTTCAGCACTTTAATTTTGAGGATGATTTATTCATTTTTATCAAACTTCATAGATATTGTCATGATGGTCGAAATCAAGCATTGTTACCATTTTCTCTTTCTTGTTGACTTCATATATCAAAACGAATGAGCCACCCACATGAACTCTTCTTTTATTTTGTAAAGGCTTTCTGAGCAGCTTGAAACGATACGGATCATCAAGTATATCCTTTATTTTTCTTTCAATTAATCGCAACATTTCCTTATCTTTGCTTTGAAGCTTCTTGAATTTTTTATCGAGGCTTTCTTTAACTGCAAGTTTATACACTATTTCAGCCCGTATCTTTTCCCGAAGTCTTCAACTATGATTGATTTTTCAAGATCAATGTCTCTCATCCGTAAAATAAAATCTTCGCGCAGTTCAGGTTCTTTGAGAAGACTTTTTTTGATTAGAGCTACGTCACGCTGTAAATCAACGACTTTTTTATAAACAGCTTCCATGGTAATATTTTTCATTATCCGTTCTCCTTGTATTTATTAATAATGATTTTCCTTTCATCCATCTCATCCACAACTCCCACTCATCCCCAGCAAGAAACCCGCAAAAAACTTTATTTTTTACTGCTTTTCCTGATCCCATCTTCAATGCCTTTTTTTAAAGACCCAAAGACCTTCTTATAGGTTTTCAACCTGTCAAGTATCACCATCAACTCCATCTCACTATATACGTGGCTGCTTAAATTTCTCATTTCTATCATATCAAGCCATGCCGCTTCATCTTTAATCAAACCTTGGGCAAAGGCCTCTTTTATGCAATTTCTTGGAAATTTACAGTCAGTGCCGGTAAAATCCAGATATCGTTTTATTGCCTTCCATCCCATCTCATAGGTAAACTCAAAGCGCTTAGTTACAAGGTCAAGGTAAATGTCCGAGTAGCCGGCGTCATAAAACTCTTTTTTCCTGTTCACCGCATCAGCAAACTGCTCATATGCCTTTGAGAAATTGAAAAGGCCATCCTGCGCCCTTAACTTCTTATTGGCGCTATATAATACCTTTCCAGTAGCCTTGACCCTGTTTTTAAATCTTTTGTCGGTGGAGGCAATGTTCTTTATATCTATTTTTAGCAGCGTAGGCAGTTTTTCAGATTCTTCTATTATGAGATAATCCTTTTTAAACTTTTTATCCTCATATGCAATATCAATATCACTTGTCATGTTATCTTCACCATTTACCTGCGAACCATAAAGATATATCCTTTCAGGCTTGGCATGTTTCAGTATTATCTTTACAACTTCACTTATAATTTCGTGCTTATTCATCGGTTCTGCCATATGTTTTTTACTCCAACTTGAATGTTTTTAAGAGCAATTTCATCTCTTTATCCATATTCATCCGCATCTCTCCCTCATCCCCCTGCAAGCAGCCCGCTTAACCCCTGAGCAATATACAAGATTTTCTTTTCAATTCAAGCGGCCCCACGCCTAAAAATCCTTTGTTTATAATAAATTGCAGGAGATTGTTTAATCAAGCTCTTCGCTTTTCGCCTTAACGGCATATAGGGTTTATTTGACACTAGTCCTGATTCCGGTCCTGCTCATCAGCGGAATCATTCGTACGCGGGATAGCACAGGGCAACACTGAGAATTTGCAAAGGATATGGCAGGGATTTTATAATGCCCCATGTCTGTTATCAAATCAGCCCCTTCCATTCACATTTTGCCGTCATATCCGTTGCTTATTGCGGCAGGTATATTATTAGATCTGGTCTATAACTATGAGTCTATCAGAATATTTGATAAGATTGAGCCCTTGTTGAAATTCCTGAGCTTTCTGGGCCTTGGTGGCACGCAGGTTGTTTTATTAGCCCTTCTGCTCCTGATGTCATATGCGTTTTCCAAAGGTTCGGTATTGCAGGGGAGGGTTAAAAGGCTTATATTCACAGGCATCGCAGCAGTTGCTTTCAGCGGTCTGCTGGTCCAGGCTATAAAACACATGGTAGGGCGTCCCCGTCCACGTCTGCGCGACTTGTGGGGGATTGCAGGGCCTACTTTTGCAGGCGGTTTCGATTCATTTCCGTCAGGGCATTCGACCACTTCTTTTGCTCTGGCCTCTGTGGCGGCATTCTATTTCCCGCACATGCGGTTGCCTGTATTCGTTGCCGCAGCTGCTATCGCGGTATCCAGAATACTGCTTGGTTCTCACTTTCCAGGCGATGTTGCAGGCGGGATCATCCTCGGCATTATAGCCGGAAAACTTGCGGTCCGATGGTCTGAAGAATATCTGAAAAAAAGATACGGCGTTTGTATGGAAACTGCAAAAGGTCCAGGGAAAAAAGATCCAACAGCATAAGTTTTAAAATTATGAACATTTCAAGAGTATACCGGGGCGCTTCAAATGATGAAGCCGGAAAAAAGAAGCTTGCGGCCCTTTCAAAATATCATGTGTTCCGGTTTACCGTTACGAAACGGACAGCCGGCTGGTTTAAACGAAATGCTGCATATTTTCTGATGCAATAAACCATTCTATGTTTGCAGCCGGGTCTGCGTCTTCAGAGCTTCGGCACTCCGGACAGGCCGCAAAAACCTCGTCTCTGTTCCGGCATGTCGATCCACTCTGTCTCTTCGGTCCCGCATTTGTCGCAAACATGCGGGGTATATTCGGACCACCTCCATGCCATACACCCTGTTGCAAGACAATTTGAGGGCTTGCTGCCTAATGTGATATGACACCACTTTTCACCGGCTTCCTTTTCCGTGACCGTCATGTTGCTCTCCCTGATACGCGCTTTATTTATGCAGTCTGTAAAACCATTCTATTTCTTTTTTGCGTTATGTTCAACCCGTTAAACCCGGCCCTGACTATTGGCGCTGATGATGATGAGACGTGATCCCTCAGTTACAGGTATCCCTTCGGCAAGCTCAGGGTGACAAACATATCATGGTGGGCCTGTCGAACCATAGCGCGTTTAACCTGAGGCTTGTATTCGTAACTGAAGCCTTACGATGAGACCCTGAAAGTGATTGAAATTGCATAGGCTATCCTGTATGATATTTCCATTCTTTAAATATTTTTATTGCCGGAGGTATGCCGAAATTATAGTGCGCGTGGATGGAGGAATTGAGCGGAATATCAGCGAATTCTCCGAACTGGATAAGTATCTCAAAAAAGTTAATGCCTTGGCCGTGAGGATAAACGGCTGCCTCTCCGATCTCAGTTCCCTACCGGCAATCAAGGACTCTGATATCGTCGAAGCCGTTTCCTTTGACTCCGACCAGGGGAAGGAAATCTACAGGCATAGCACATCCCACGTTATGGCCCACGCGGTCAAGCTGCTCTTTCCTGAAGTCAGGGTGGCCATTGGTCCTTCTATTCAGGACGGTTTTTATTATGACTTCGATATTGACAGGACATTTACTCCCGAAGACCTTGCCTCCATAGAAGCTGAGATGGAGAAACTCATCAGGAAAGACTCCCCTTTTGTCCGCAGAGAAATAACAAAGGATGAAGCGATCGGTCTTTTCGGGGAAATGGGAGAGCAGTATAAGGTCGAACTTCTTCGGGATATTCCTGGAGGGTCCGTTTCTGTTTACGAAGAAGACGGTTTTATTGATCTTTGCAGGGGACCTCACCTTTCATCAACAGGGAAGATTGCGGCCTTCAAGCTTCTGAGTATTGCCGGCGCCTACTGGCGGGGCGATGAAAAGAACAAGATGCTGCAGAGGATCTATGGAACATCTTTCAGCAATCCCAAAGACCTGAGAAAATACCTTGACTTTCTTGAGGAAGTCAAAAAGCGTGATCATCGGCGACTCGGCAGGGAGCTGGACCTCTTCAGCATAAATGACGAAGTGGGGCCTGGCCTGATTCTCTGGCATCCCAATGGCGCGCTTATACGTAAAACGATTGAGGATTTCTGGCGAGATGAGCATATGAAAGCGGATTATCAGCTCCTTTACAGCCCGCATATTGCCCGCCTTGATCTATGGCGCACGAGCGGCCACGTTGATTTTTACAGTGAGAATATGTATTCACCCATGGAGGTGGAGGGCGCTCCGTATGAGATCAAGCCCATGAACTGTCCCTTCCATATCCATATCTACAAGAGTTCTCTCAGAAGTTACCGTGACCTCCCTGTCAGGTATGCAGAACTTGGTACAGTATACCGTTATGAGCGCTCCGGCGTTCTCCACGGACTGCTCCGAGTAAGGGGTTTTACTCAGGATGATGCCCACATTTTTACCCGTGAAGACCAGATCGAAGAGGAGATCATTCAGGTCGTCGACTTTATCCTGTTCATATTGCGGACCTTTGGGTTTGAGCAGTTCGACACGTATCTTTCTACCAGGCCTGAGAAATACGTAGGGAGCGATGAGCACTGGGAAAAGGCCACTGCCGCTCTCGAGAGCGCTCTCAGGGCCAAAGGTCTTGCCTTCAGTCTGGACGAGGGAGGTGGAGCATTTTATGGGCCCAAGATTGATATAAAGGTAAAGGATTCGCTCGGCAGGGCATGGCAGTGCAGCACAATACAGGTGGATTTCAATCTCCCCGAACGCTTCGATATGACGTTCCGTGGCGCTGACGGCAGGGAACACAGACCTATTATGATCCACAGGGCGCTTATGGGCTCCCTTGAACGGTTTTTTGGGGTACTCGTTGAACATTATGCCGGGGCCTTTCCGCTCTGGCTTGCTCCGGTCCAGGTGTCGGTGCTTACCATATCGGAAAAGCACGCAGCGTTTGCCGGTGAGATAGCCTCCGGGATGAAGCGAAAGGGCATCAGGGTGGAGCTTAATACGGACAGTGAGAAGATCGGCAACAAGATCAGAAAAAGTACGCTCAAAAAGGTACCCTATGCCGTTGTCATCGGAGATAAGGAGATGGAGCAGGATTCGATAGGTCTGAGGAAGCGTAACGGGGAGAATGCCGGTCCCTTTACGTTGGATGAACTTATGTCTTTTCTTTGTGAAGAGATCAACCACAGGAGGTAACAATATCAGTAACAGGGACATTGGAAAAGGTATCAGAGTTAACGAGCAGATCAGGGCGAAAGAGATCCGGGTCATTGACAGCGACGGCGCCCAGCTTGGCATTATGTCTGTGCGTGAGGCATTGCTTGTTGCTGAAAAAAGAGACCTTGATCTTGTCGAAGTGTCTCCTACGGCAGCGCCTCCGGTCTGCAAGGTCCTTGATTTCGGCAAGTATAAGTACCAGCTCCACAAGAAACATACCCAGAAAAAGACCATTGACCTCAAGGAAGTGAAGATCAGACCTCAGATCGACGAGCATGATCTGCAGCTGAAGATCAGGAACATCAACCGTTTCATTGAAGAGGGCGACAAGGCAAAGGTTGTCATGTATTTCAGGGGCCGTGAGATCATACGTCCTGAACTGGGCATGAAGGTTTTTGATAAGATCATACAGAGTCTTACGGGAAAGTTCCAGATCGAGTCCCAACCCAGGCGCGAGGGAAACCATATTACCATGGTTGTTACTCCCAAATCCTGACGGCTCCATAAGAAGTCCTTATGCTGCGTTGCGCTGCAAAACCCCTTCGACTCGCTCAGGGCAGGCTCTTTGACTGTCATGATGCGCCTGTCGAATCATGTACGCCTTGTCTCCGGGGCTTTTTACAGTTGCGTCTTGTTTTTAACTTTTTCGAGTCCGTCAGGTCATGACGAGATCATAAAAAGTCCGTATTCAGTGACAAAATAAATTCTTTTGGGGTATACTATCCAACCTGTCCGGCAACAGGTTGATTGGATAAGATTGTCTGATACGTGCAGGAATTTTAATATCGGAGGAAAAGATGCCAAAGCTGAAGACGCATAGGGGAGCGGCCAAGAGATTCAAGTTGACTGCTACCGGCAAGGTTAAGAGAAACAAGGGCTACAAGAGCCATCTTCTGACGGGAAAACCGGCGAAGAGGACCAGGAGTCTGCGTCAGTCCGTGCTCGTGGATAAGGCTGACGAGAAGAATATAAAACTGCTTTTACCGTACAGTTAAGCATTCAGAGGTTGCAGGCTCAGGATTCTCTGATGCCTGTGATCTTAAATAAGGAATCAGTTTGCAGTAAAGAATCAGGAGGAGAAGAAGATGCCAAGGGCAAAAAGTGGTGTTAAGAATACTCGGAGAAGGAAAAAGCTCCTCTCCCAGGCAAAAGGATATTATGGAGGAAGGGGTCGTCTGTTCAAGGCAGCAAGAGAGACGGTCGACAAAGCGCTTCAGTATGCATACCGTGACCGCAAGGCAAAAAAACGCGAGTTCAGGGCGCTCTGGATTGCCAGGATCAGCGCTGCAGTGCGCGCTCTTGATCTGAACTACAGTCAGTTCATGAACGGACTGAAGAAGGCTGAGATCCTGCTTGACAGGAAAGCGCTTGCAAACCTTGCATACCATGATCCGAAGGCCTTTAGCCAGATAGCAGAGACAGTCAAGACAAAGCTTGCGTCGTAATCTGCTGTGGATGATCTGCTTTCCCTAAGACAGTCTTTTCTCGATGAAATCAGCGCGGTTTCGGAGATAGCAGAACTTCAGCAGCTAAAGGTCAGGTATACAGGACGGAAAGGGCTGATAACAGGCAGGCTCAAGGCCCTTTCCACAGTCCCGCCTGAAGAAAAACCGGCATTCGGCAGGGCAGTCAATGAACTGAGGGATTTTGTCGAGCAATCCATAGAAGATACAGAGACAGAACTCAGGAAAGTTGAAAAACAGAAACGGCTTCTCTCTGAAAAAATCGATATAACGCTTCCCGGAAGGCCGCTTAAGGCCGGTAATATTCACCCCCTGAACAGGATCCTCGATGAAATCAAAGACATTTTTGTTTTTTTGGGTTTTAATATCGAGGAGGGGCCTGAAATCGAGCTGGACTACTACAATTTCGAGGCGCTTAACATCCCGAAACATCACCCTGCGCGAGACATGCAGGACACTTTCTATATTACGGATGACGTTGTGCTCAGAACGCATACTTCGCCGGTTCAGGTGAGAGTCATGGAGAAGAAAAGACCGCCTCTCCGGATCATAGCCCCTGGCAAGGTCTATCGTTGCGATGCCGACATTTCCCATACCCCGATGTTCCACCAGGTTGAAGGACTTTTGGTGGACGATGATATATCTTTCAGTGACCTGAAGGGGGTCATCGAGCTCTTCATCCACAGTTTTTTCGGTAAGGATACCCCTGTACGGTTCAGACCGAGCTATTTTCCTTTTACTGAGCCGAGCGCGGAGGTGGATATAGGTTGCATATTCTGTCGCGGCAAGGGATGCCGTATCTGCAAGAAGACAGGTTGGCTTGAGGTGATGGGTTGCGGGATGGTGAATCCAAGGGTTTTTGAGATGTCAGGATACGGTCCTGATGAATTTTCCGGTTTTGCCTTTGGTATGGGGGTTGAAAGACTTACGATGCTTAAATACTCGATCGATGATATTCGCCTCTTCTATGAGAATGACCTGAGATTTTTGATGCAGTTCTGAGAAGGCTGAAAAGATAACCATGCGTATTTCCCTTGACTGGATAAAAGAATTTGCAGGTGTTACCGCGTTGCCGGAGGACGTGGCCCATAGCCTGACTATGGCAGGACTCGAAATCGAGGGTCTGGAACCTGTGGGCAGCGATATTGTCATGGAGGTAAATGTCACACCTAACAGACCTGATTGCCTGAGTATCCTCGGCGTGGCCCGGGAAATTGCGGCAGCCTATGATCTTCCTCTTAAACTTCCGATAACACAGATTAGAGGCAGTCTGCAGCCTTCGGGTATTGAGGTGGAGATTG
>JAGVHR010000063.1 GCA_020056455.1 Thermodesulfovibrionales bacterium | reverse complement strand
GGCGCGGGCAAGACAACACTGGCACGCAGGATCCTCGAAGAACTTGACGAAGACCTTTATGAGGCCGCCCTCCTCGTCATCATCCATTCTTCGGTCAGTTCAGAGTGGCTTTTCAAAAAATTCGCTCTGCAGCTGGGAGTGAAAAATATTCCGGAGAACAAGGTGGACCTTTTGGGCGAGATCTATCGCAGGCTCCACGAGATCAATGAACAGGGCAAACGGGCTGTGGTGCTTATGGATGAAGTGCAGATGCTGAACTCCAGGGAAATTATGGAGGAATTCAGAGGCCTTCTGAACATGGAGACTGCTGAAGGCAAGATGGTTAATTTCGTATTCTTCGGCCTGCCTGACCTGGAGAAAGTCCTCGCCCTTGACGAACCGCTAAAGCAGCGGGTTGCGGTCAGGATACGTCTTTCCGCCTATTCGGAAGATAACACAAGGACTTATATCGTACACAGGATGAAGGTTGCAGGAAGCGTATCCTCTGTATTTACAGATAAGGCTATTACCGCAATCTTCAGGTATTCTAACGGCGTGCCGCGTCTAATAAACACTATCTGCGATAATGCCCTGCTTGAGGGGTATCTGTTCAAAAATGAAATCATTGACGAGTCGATCATCAGGGCGGTTGCGATAGACCTCGGGCTTGAGAGTTAGGGCCTGCGCGGAAAGAAGCGGATGCAAGCGCCAGGATGCTATTTGAGAACAGTTTCGAGAAACTCCTGACAGTCCTTTATTCCTGCGATCTCAAGCCCCGGGATCGGTCTGATTTTCCCTGCATTGCCGGCAGGTACGACTGCCCTTCTGAACCCTATCTTTGCTGCCTCCTTCAATCTGGCCTCTGCCTGGGCTACCGCTCTTATCTCACCTGAAAGACCGACCTCTCCAAAAACACAGGTCAACGGGTCTACAGGCCTCTCGCGGGCTGATGAAGCGATCGTAGCGATTATGCCAAGGTCAACAGCAGGTTCGATGATCTTTAGTCCGCCCACAATGTTGATAAAGATATCCATGCCGCCGAGATGGAGCCCTGCCATTTTCTCAAGGACCGCAATCAGCAGGTTCACCCTGTTGAAGTCAACACCGATTGAGGTCCTTCGCGGCATACCGAAGTTCGTCTGGGAAACAAGGGCCTGCACCTCTACCATGAGCGGGCGGGTGCCCTCAAGGCAGGCAACAACTGTCGATCCAGAGACATTCTGCGGCCGCTCCGAGAGGAAAAGCTCAGAGGGATTGTCCACCTCACGCAGACCGGCGTCCGACATCTCAAAAATGCCGATCTCATTGGTAGAGCCAAAGCGGTTCTTGATCGTACGGAGAACACGGTAGGAATGGCCCCTGTCCCCCTCAAAATAAAGTACAGTGTCAACGATATGTTCAAGTACGCGCGGGCCTGCTATTGTCCCCTCCTTGGTCACATGACCCACGATGAAAACCGGCACGTGTGAACGCTTTGCATAAAGCATCAGCTTTGCCGCGCATTCGCGCACCTGGCTCACTGAACCGGGCGCTGACATGAGTTCCTGTGTAAAGACCGTCTGGATGGAGTCCACTACCATGGCATCAGGCGAGATCTTTGCCGCCGTATCGAGGATGCCTTCAAGGGAAGTCTCGGGAAAAAGAATGATATTTTCAGAATTGACCGAAAGCCGGTCAGCCCGCATCTTGATCTGCTGGGGAGATTCTTCGCCTGAAACATAGAGCAGCTTTCCAGTCCTCTGTGAAAGCCCTGAAAATGCCTGAAGCAGAAGCGTTGATTTGCCGATGCCCGGATCTCCGCCGACAAGGATTACAGACCCTGCAACCACTCCTCCGCCAAGCGCACGATCGAATTCCTTCAACCCTGTGGATATCCTCTTTTCAGAGATGCCCTCGATAGCATGCAGGGAAACCGGCCCGGACCTCATCGAAGGCTGAAGCGCCCCCCTGCGCCCGGCTGGAGATTCCTTCTCTTCCACAAAGCTGTTCCACGCATTGCAGTCAGGACATTTGCCGAGCCACTTGGGGCTCGCATACCCGCAGGTCTGGCATTGATAAAAAGTTTTGATCTTAGACATATTTCATTTACCTACCCATAGAATGAAAAAACGACAGGAATCTCACATCAGCAGCATTAAGTTCATAAAAAAGTATAGCAGATTGAGGGCAGCAAATAGGGTCCCTTGTCTGGAAAGGGCAAAAGAACTATAATGATTTCAAAGGGGGTTGGGTTATGAATAAATACTGCTTATTAATTATCACAGTTGTTTGTCTTTTGATTTTACGAACAGCGCCTGAAGCTCAGGCTGTCAGTGAAAGCGCAGGGGACTCTGAAGTAATGGTATCCATAGAAGGAAGCGCCTTTTCTCCTGAAGTTGTCACAGTAAAGGCTGGCACAGTGGTGGTCTGGAAAAATAAGGATGCCGCTCCCCATACCATTACGGCTGATAACGGCAGTTTTGACTCCGGTACACTTTCCCAGGGAGCTGAGTTCAGAAAGAAGTTCGATACCCCAGGCATATTCAGGTATTCGTGCGATGTTCATGCCTATATGTCCGGCAGGGTTGAAGTGAAATAACGATATTGTTTCGTGACATTATGGAACGGCAAGGATAATATTCCGGCATGGTCTCAGACCGGAATATTACAGAGGGGGAATCCGGCTACCGCTTTAAATGCCTTGCGTGTTAAAATAGCTCATGAATTATATCCTCAGGAGCATAAATGTTCTGAACATACTTCTTGGGACAGCGCTGTTTTCTGTTATCACCTTCTTCATCCTGCCGATGGACAACACTTTTTCCCTGCCGGTCGTTGCCGCTCCCAGGGGGCCGGTTTCAGCACAGGAAGAACCGGAGGCTGAAAAGAATTCAGCCGATGCCATGTCGGACTATCTTGTCATTGCAGACCATAATGCCTTTCATCAGGAACGCATCATCCCTGTTGAAAAAAAGGTGGAAAAAAAAGAAGAAGAAAAACCGCTTCCTCAACCTGATTTTGTTCTCTACGGCACCATACTTGATGGAGCCGTTAAAATGGCGTTTATGGATGATCTTAAGGCCCAGCACAGCACACCAGGCAGGGGCAAACGTCAGAGAGTTATCTCAAAGGGCGGGAACCTCAGTGATTTTGTGCTTGACGAGGTTTATGAAGACAAAGTTGTTATGGTCAGGAACAAGCAGAAAATCGTTGTCACCCTTCAGGACCGGAAGAACAAGCGGACCTCCCCGGCAGAGATAACATCTGTGCAGCCCCCAAAAAGAAGCATTCCAAAGCCTGTTCAGCAACCTCCTGGTCAGTAAGGGCGCTTGTCCTTATAATCTGAATCCGGAAAAAACCATTGCGTATGTCGCGGCGAGCATAAAAAAAAGATAACATGTGACTGACACAATCGTCAGGCGCTTCTGGATGCCTGGTATTACTGCTTCAAGACTTGCAATGTGCCTGAATCGCTGCAGCATGCCCACTCCGGTCCCTGCCACGCATCCGGCCAGAGCGCTGATATAATAGAGGTATCCTACATGGCCGTATTCCTGTTTGAGCATACAAAACGGACAGTGATGCGTGGGCAGCTCATAGATATACAATGAAATAAACTGTATCAGCGCCCAACCTGATATAAAAAACAGCAGCAAGCTTGCTATACCAAAAAAATAAGCGCCCTTTCCGGTTTTATAAAAAAATACGCCGAGCCCAAGCACAAAAATATGCCAGCCATAAAAAATGCCTGTTGAGAGCCGCACGGGCAAGGCAAATATCCCCGGCGCCGCAGACCTGTCGCTGCTGCTGAAGAGACTTCCACAGCAGGAGGTTATAATTTCAGCCTCAAGTCCAAAAAAATATCGGGCCTGGAGAAATACCTCTGCAAGAACAAGAGGCATAAGCGCAATAAGAAAGAAATATTTCTTTCTTATCATAGGATAGTCATAGGCCCTGTTGTCAGTATAATTCAAAACCAGCCAGAGCCCGCCAAACAGAAAGTTCACAAGCTTCAGCAGAAAAACAGGATAACCAAAGTCATTGACATTGAGTGTGCCTGCCGCGCACATCGCACCGGTAAACAGGGAACAGAGACTGTCTGCCGTATAAACAAACAGGAAAAGAGATATGAGTTGAAAACCCATGGCATATGCCATCATCGTGGAGATCAGATAGGTCTTCTTTTCCAGAGAAAGCTGCAGTTCGCTTCCTGACCTGAGGTCCCATTTTCTGATGACCTCAATGCCATACCAGGAAGAATATAGCAGCATAAAAGCCACCAGGGCTGATCCTGCAAGCAGGGCTATTATGGCAGGATGAAGTATCACGGTTCGTGCTCAGCATCAGCGGGCTGCGCCTGAGACATCAAAGCAATATACATATCAGGCGACGCTTTTTTGTGCCTTACCCTAAGCAAGGTCCCGGACACTTTCTATCCTGCCGTCGCGCATCCCGACAAGCATATCTGCAAGGCCGGACTCATAGACGATCGGATCATGGCTCGCAATGATTATCATCTTTCCTTCCTGATGAAGCCGTCCCATAATCTCCATAAACTCATGCGAGAGCCCGGTATCAAGATGGGCTGTCGGTTCATCAGCTATGATAATTGACGGATTATTGATCAGCGCCCTTGCTATTACAACCCTTTGGGCCTCACCGCCTGAAAGCCACTCCGCCCTCGAAGCTGCCTTCCGGCTTATATTGAAGAGCTCAAGAAGCGCCATGGCCCTGTCCCTGAGCAGGGAATACTTCTCGCCCCTCGGATAGGCAGGCACCATCACGTTTTCAAGGGCCGTCACGCCCCGGATCAGATTGAACTGCTGAAAAATAAACCCAAAGGTCTCCCTCCGTATTTTGGTCAGGAACCTCTCAGGCAGGCCGGATATCTCCCTTGAATCAAGAATGATCCTGCCGGATGTAGGCCTTGTCATGCAGCCTACGATGCTCAGGAGAGTTGTCTTGCCGGAACCGCTCGGCCCCTTGAGCACAATAAAGCGGGCAGACCCCAGGTCGAGGGCCGCGCCATGCACCGCAACAAGCTCGTTCGGCATCCCCTGATTAAATACTTTTCTAATCTTATCAAGGACTATCATGAACACCTTTTTCAATGTCCTGACCCATTGCATCAGCTTTTTCGCCGGCATCCATACCCGACTGCAGGCAGCAGCCTGTCATGTTCTCATCACCAGATCAGGATCTACAGTGGCAGCGCTCCAGGAAGGGATAATGGTTGCTGTAGTATAAGGGACAACCGTAAGAAAAAAAAGAACTGCTATCTGGTATGCGCTGATAAACGGCACAATCCTGAAGCTTGGGTAGAGCACAGCCCACCCCTTTAGCACAGGCTCAAAAAGTGTGGCAGATGTAAAAAAAACATGTATATAAGCCAGAAGCAGGCCGACAAGAAAAGAGGTCAGCGATATGGCGAGCCCCTCCCAGAACTTCATGAGGATGACATCCGAGGTTTCCCAGCCCGTTGCCTTCAGAATACCGATCTCCCGTCTTTCCTCAGCGCTCAGGCCGGATGCCTTGTCCCACGAGAAGATGATGAAAGCAAGCAGCGCCCCGGAGAAAATCACAAGAAGAATGCCGCTTCGCCAGTCAAAGATCGCATCATAGGTCCTGATGATCTCATCCCGTATGACAGGCCTTGTATCAGGATACTGTTGTTTTATCTTGTTCGCTATGGTCAGCACCTCCTGCGGATTGCCGACGCTTACCGCAAGATCAGTAACAAGCCCCTCCGGAATCCCGAAAAGTCCTCTGAAATCAGCCTCTGACATAACAACAAGATCTGAAGACACGAGTTCGGAATCCGCAGGAAGAACTTCCCTGATTCTGTAGTTCATCAGCTTTCCATCACTGCTAAAAAAGGGCATTATGTTCCCCTCTGCTGTCACTCCTGCCCTGGTGACACCCTCACCCACTGCTATCCCGCCTTCCTCATATTTAAACAGCTCAGGTACGATAAGCGTATAATTTGCCTTAAAAAGCGGGTCATAATAATACCCCCAGAGCCTCGTTTTTGCGCTGCTGACGCCGGCTATTTTTTCGATCTGCCGGGCATAGGTCTTTGGAATAAGGTCATGCCTTCCAGCCGTCATTTTTTGCACTATAATCTCAGGAGCGCCTCTGAGAACAATTGAGGCCTCCCTCTTCAGGGCATGGGTCAAAAACATAACTGAGGCAAGGACAAAAACTATCAGGATATAGGCTGCAATAAGCGCAAAATTTTTGCCTTTCCTCCTTAAGAGGGAGGAAAGCACAAAATCAATAAGGTTTCTCTGCTTTTCGATCCAGACCATCAGGCTCACCGTCTTATGCCCGGGGGAACAGGCATAAGAGAACCTGAAGGGAAATGCTCAAAAGAAAAGGGGTAGTCCTGAAAAGGAGTATTAAGATCAGCCATGGAAGGATGCCTCGTGTATCTGGCCTCTGTAAAAAGGACAAGGTCAGTAAGTTGATATTCTTTCACAATATTTGCCTGCGACGCAAGCTCTTTCCCCGCATCCTTCCGCCTGACGGCGGCGTGCATGAAAAGCGCACTGCATAAAGCGATATTGATTACCGTAATCGTCAGGTATATAGCGGATTTTCTCATAGTTCCCCATAAGTCTGAATTTGAAGCGCATATTTATTATAACAAAACGCAAACCCGTCAATCTTCGTCTCCGCCTGCGCGGTGAAGATACTCCTGCCATTCCACAGGAATCATATGTTTCTTTTTATTATTGCAATCCTTGCAGGCAACAACAACATTGCCTTTGGATGATTTCCCACCCCGGATGAGAGGCACGATATGGTCCATGGTCAGTTCAGCGACAGGAAATTCCCCTCCGCAATAATGGCAGCGGCCCTCTGCAAGCCTGCGTTTCCACCACTGGGAATGCCTCATCTCCCGCGCCTTTGCGCGCTCGTTCCTGAGTTCAACTTCGCCGACATCAGAGATAAAATAGTCCATAGGCTCAGCGGAGTCCTGCCCAATTCACGCTCTGGTTCCTGCCCTGCCGCTTCGCGCGATACAGAGCCTCGTCCGTTTTTTTAATCAGTTCTTCCTTGGTCTCTGCATCTGCCGGCATAGTGGCAATACCTATGCTCACAGTAAGCTTCAGAGACCTGTTGTCCACGGAAAAGACCTCTGCCATAACAGTTTGCCGCAGCCGTTCCGCGATATTTCTCGCGCCGGCGCTGTCAGTTCCGGGCAGCATGACCGCGAATTCCTCACCTCCATAGCGCGCTGCGATATCAATGTCCCTTACCTGTTCCTTCAGAATCCAGGCAACTCTCTTCAGTACAAGGTCGCCTGCAGGATGACCATAAGTATCATTGACCTGTTTGAAATAATCGATATCCGCAAGCAAAAGCGAAAGCGGCGTTGCATATCGTTCCGCGCGTTTTATTTCTCCTGCCAGCTTCTGCTGGAACACCCTGTGATTGAAAAGTCCTGTAAGGCCGTCAGTGGTTGCCAGGCGTTCAATCTCCCCATGCATCTTTGCATTGGCGATCGATGTCGAGGCCTGGTTGCACATCAACTCAATGAGGCTGATCCGCCTGCTGTCAAGAAATTCCTTTTGAAGAGAAAAGATTCCGAAGACACCCAGGAGGCTGTCTTCATAGTAGAGAGGCACTGCTATGACGGACCGGTAACCCTCTGATGGGAAATGCTGAGGCAGTATCCTCATGTTGAATTGCCTGATATCGCTCACATATTCCTTATGCCGGTTTTCTATGGCATGTCCTATAAGCGTCCCCGTGAAATCGATCTGTTCCGGGGTTACTGCCATTTCGCGGGGGAAATATCTGATCTGGAACCCATGGCTACCGCTCTCAAAGAAAAAAATATCTCCGGAAAAGGCCTTTGCGGCATAGTCGCACAATTTCTGTATCACAACGTCATATTGAATGGATGCCGCAAGGCCTGAACTGAACTCCTTTATGATCCTGAGAGTTGTGAAATCATACTTAAGGACTGTGTAGATCCTTTCGCGCTCAAGGATGCGGGCAATCTGGGCTGAAATCATCCTGACTGTTTTCAGCTCCGGCTCGTTGAAGGCATGGTACCGGGATGAATCAACTGCAAGCAGGCCGACAGGAGTGGAGCCTTCCATGACCGGTTGCGCGATAAGCGACAACACCCCTGTGCCCGCAATGTAACCGATCTCCGTATTCTTTTCATCTATTTCGCCGGATATGAAGGGTTTCCGCTCTCTCAGACATGTTGCGATGATGCCCTTCCCCGTAATCATGATCTTTCCCTTGCCGCCGGC
>JAGVHR010000228.1 GCA_020056455.1 Thermodesulfovibrionales bacterium | reverse complement strand
TTCCTGCAAGATGGACCACATCCTCTATGTGCCTGTCAACAGGATGCCCAAAGTGCTCCTGATCAAAAACAGGCATGTGTACTGTAACATCAGGCCGCATCTTGCGTTCATGCGAATAGGATATGTTATAGGAATCCTCAATAGGGGCCTCGCACATATGCAGGGGGTCACACGTATTTGAAAGCGCCTCTGCTATCTTTTTCACGTCCTGCAATATCCTTGAGAATTCAGGGTCATCAGCGGAAGGCGTTTTCTCGACTTCCGGAAAGGTCCCGTAGATATTGATCTGGAAACCTATCTGAACAAGCTGGCCCTGTCTCGTAGTATTGTAATAAGGTTCAATATCATAGCAGATCTTTCTACTGCGGATGGTTTCAGCAAGCTGTTGTTCTGACGTGAATATACCGCCTATATCGAGCCTTGCCTCCAAAATACAATATTCTCAAACAGCTATCTTTCTTTTCTTGCTGTAATGGTTGACAAGAAAATCATAGGAATGATCGATATCAGCCATGGACCTCTTTAGTGCGGAAAACAGGGGATTGAGCTTCAGATAAGGTTTCAGTGTCTCGGTCATATGCATGAGATGGGCCCTACAGTCATCAACAATAGTCATTGACTGGTCATCAAGAGACTTGCTGTAAATAAAGAAAATTTCAAGAAATACATCAGAAACAAGACAAAACTCATTCAGCACTGTCTGCGATACCGCCTCTCCCTGAGAGACCTTCTTCTTCCTGAGCCTTCTTAGAAATTCCACGAGTTCGGCCTGGATATTCTTTAATTGTTTGATGATCAGGACAAGATCTGCAGGCTTTCTCTTGAAGATGTTCTTATAAACAAATGCCCTGGATATCTTTTTCCAATGTTTGATATGCCCTTTTTTCCATTCAGCCAGCTCTGTCCACAGCGCAACCAGCGCGCCGTCAAAGTCCTCCCTTTTGGCAAAATGGCTGTATACCTCGTAGGTAAGCTCATCAAGTTTTTTCCCGATTTCCATAATTTCTTCTATTTCATTCATATGATTGCCTTGTTTTAAAAAGTCAAGAGGCGATGATACCTATTAAGATTACCATATCTTACGGCTAAAATATAAGAACTATTTTCAGATTAGACAGATCGTGCGGTGCGGCAGACTGATATGGCGTTTTTTAATCCGCTTTCCGATGATGGCAATCCGTGCAGAGCGGGTCCGTCATCATCTGGACCTTTCGCATAGCCGTGGTTTTTTTCTCGCTGAATCCATGGCACTTGAAACAGTCTTTAAATTCAAGCGCTTCATGCATCTTCACCATCTTCGGGTTCTTGCTGTGACAGACATTGCAGGCGGCCAATAAAGGGGAATTCTGAAGCAGCGCAATTGCTGCTATAATCATGCAGATCCTGAGAGTTTTCATATTGTCTATTATACCTGAATTCAGGGGCATGTCCATGATATAGATCATACAACTCCCTCCTGATATACCTGTTATCGCAACGACCCAAGAATTTCAAATAACCAAAAGCCTCATTCCCCGCCCCGTGCTGAAGGTCTTCTGAAATGCCTTTTCCATAAACTCCTTTGCCTTTTTTGCGGCTTCAACAGAATGGCAGCCCTGTGCAAGAAAGGCTGCGATCGCAGCAGAAAACATACAACCGGTACCGTGATATTCTCCTGTCCGCTTCCTCGCCTTCAGATAATGGAACTTATCACCACTGAATACTGTATCCAGGGCTATGCCGCGAAGATGGCCGCCGGTTATGATTACCGTATGAGGTCCCGCCTTCTTAAGGACAACCGCAGCCTTTTCCATGTCCTTCACTGAATTGATCGATATCCCGCTTAAAACAGACGCCTCCTGAATATTAGGCGTGATTACAGTACAGAGGGGCAGTATTTTTTTTATAAGCAGTTCAGGTACATTCTTTTTAGCCAGCCTTTTCCCGGACGACGATATCAGCACAGGATCAAGGACTATATTTCCGAGCGAATATCTCACAAGTGCAGCCGAAATGGCCCCGATGTTCTCTTCATCGCACACCATGCCAATTTTCGTTGAATCAGGGCGAAAGTCACGCAGAAGTGCATTAAGCTGTTTTTTTAGAAACTGCCCGCCTACTGCCTGCACACTCTCGACAGCGACAGTATTTTGTGCGGTCAGGGCTGTTGCAATGGAAAGACCATAAGTGCCCAGGTAATGGAAGACCTTCATATCTGCCACAATACCGGCCCCTCCGGAAGGATCAAAGCCTGCTATGGAAAGTGCAGTTTTCATAAGAGGATTATATACTTTTCAGTTTTATCTTAACAATCGCAGGATAGAATATTTATCAGACACCAGCCTTCCTTCTCATATAAGGAATCGCCTCCCCAAATAAGGAGCTAATTTTGCAATTTTCCCCAAAACAACATCAGAAATAGCTACTTTTTTCATAAAGCATGCTGCCTGCCCTCATTTAAAGAAGATACGTTAAACCAATAAATTTGCGGTTGCAGAATAATATTGACAGGATAGACATAAATGTATAAACTTAGGAGTTATAAATCCATATAAATGGTTTTTAATTTTCTAATTGAAAGGAGGTGTGTACAATAATGAAAAAGATCTTCGCACTTGCACTTTCCATCGCAATGGTTCTTTCTCTGGCTCTGACTATCGGTTGCGAGCAGAAAAAGACAGAAGCTCCGGTTGAGGCTCCTAAGGCTACAGAAGCTCCGGCTCCTGCTCCGGCTCCTACAGAAGCTCCGGCTCCTGCTCCGGCTCCTGCTGAAGCCCCGAAGAAGTAGTGAAAACCAGGAAAACTTTTCCTTAAAAAAGGCCCCTTACCGGGCCTTTTTTTTGCCTGTTTTCAGCATTGACAGCTTCGTAAAAAACGCGTAATGGACTATAATACCAGAGACCTTACAGGGAACAAATCCATGATCAGAAAATCATTATTATTAAAGCTCTTCGATGCCGCCTATATTCAACGGTGGAACGACCGTGTGCGTCCTGTCGAATTTGTTGAACTGGACAAACAGGCGCACAAAATGGTAATCGCTTATTTTTTAGGCAAGTTCGAAGATGAGAACCCTTCCTTCAGTTGGATTAAACTCATCGAGGGCGGCCTCTTTGAGCTCTTGCAACGCATTGTCTTGACAGACCTGAAGCCGCCTATTTTTTACAAGATCAAGGAAGACGTGACCAAATACCGCAGGCTGAACGAGTGGGTTTATCAGGAACTCAAGGCTGTTCTCTCACCCCTTGGAAAGAATTTTTGCACACTCTTCCGTGACTATTTCTTTGACGAGTCTGAAAATATTAATCGGCGTGTTCTGAACGCGGCACACTATTATGCCACCAGCTGGGAATTCGACATCATCGAAAAGATTCATCCTCGCGGATTCGAAATGGCAACGATCAGGGAAAGGCTTAAGGCAAAGCAGGATGAATACAGCGATCTGGAAGGCATGAAGCAGCTCGCAATGACAGACCGATATGCTCATTTCCTGGATATGTGCGGCCAGCTGCGGTTCCAAATACGGTGGGCAAACCTCCATAGGGTGCCGAAGACCTCAGTAATGGGACACTCTCTTTTCGTGGCTATCCTTTCCTACCTTTTCTCTCTCGAAGCCGGGGCCTGCCCGAAGAGATGCGTGAACAATTATTTCACAGGCCTGTTTCACGATCTTCCTGAGGTGCTTACGCGCGATATAATCTCTCCGGTGAAGCGCTCGATAGAAGGACTGTCGGACCTGATCAAGGAATACGAAAAGCAGCAGATGGAGCAGGAAGTTTACAGCCTCATTCCGGAGACGTGGCATGCAGATATCAGGAGTTTTACAGAGGACGAATTCGACGGTATAGTAACGGTGAACAATAAGACCCTGAAGGTATCAAGCGATGAGATAAACAGACTTTATAACGACGATCAATACAACCCCAGAGACGGGGAACTGGTAAAAGCGGCAGACTCTCTCGCCGCGTTCATCGAGGCATCAGTAGCTATTAGGAACGGCAGCACCAGCCCCGGACTTGTAGAGGCCAGATTCGGAATCAGGAACAAGTTCGAAAAAACCATAATAGCCGGAATTAACTTCGGAGAGATCTATGCTGACTTTGAATGATTCCTCCTCGCGCCATAGTGTAGCGTGACATATCCTCTATACAGGCCCTTTCATATGGAGATCGTATAACGCCTTGCCTACGAGAAAGTCTCCCCAGGCGATCCCGATATCAGGCAATGTTGATTTCAGGAGCAGCGCCGGGTAGGGAATAGACCTGGCAGTTATCTCTGCAATGCTGTAGTGCGCCATAAATATGGTCCCGTAGATTACTATTAGTCCGTTTAGAAGATATCCGTATACTGCAGTGCCCCGGGTCATAAAAAGCGCAGTAACCAAAACGATATCGATCAGGGGGAAGAGCGTTGCCATAAAGCGCGTACTGTCGAAGATAAAGCTGCCGGGGTTCATATTATCGGCAATCATAAAGTAATGGATCCGGTAATGGAGCATCAGTCCTGATGCTGCAAAAAGAAAGAGGGCTGTCAGCAGTACGCTTTTCTTCATGTCATCACCTGAATGTGAAGGTCATCATATGACCGAGATAGAAGGTCAGGCTTATTATGATTATGTGCAGGACCCACCAGCCCGGCTTATATCTCATAAAGTGTTTAAGCATATTACCTCCAAAGCAGATTGCCCAGTGAATAGACAAGGGCTATGCCGGTTACGTGGACTATCCACCATCCCGGCCTGAGGAAACTGATCTTGCGTGACAGGCTCTCTTTTCCCATCTTCATGCTCCTTATACTGAGGTCTGAAACTACAGGGCCTGGTTTCATTATGCTTCCGCGCAGCGCTGAATTCAAGATACCCACAATTTCCCCGGCCCTAAAACTCCACCCTGACCTCCACCTCTCTGTCACCAAAGAGAAACCTCTTTCTTAAAACCTTCACGACCACGGCATCTCCCTTCTTTTTATAAAGCAGGTGTATCTTGATGTCCTCAATCGCAGCTATCTTTTCACCGTCAAGAGAAAGGATGATATCGCCCTCGATCAGTCCTGCCCTGCCGGCAATACTGTCAGGCGCAAAACCGGTTATTTCCACCCTCCGGTGCTCCTCTTTTAGTATCACCATCAGCTTTGGAGATTCATCATATGCAACAGACTCAGGAAAGAGCACGAAATCAGCTATCTCCTGCCGGACGTCATCCGAATTCAGGATCACCGCATATTCCTTATTGTTCAACCGGTATGCGCGCTTCGGAATGCCGGAGCCAAAAGCCATATGGCCGGAACCGGCAAGCACAACAACCTGCCTGCCGGGGTTCTTTTCCATAAACTCATTCAGGTTGCGCGCCATGGCTTCGTCCCAGAGCACCTGCGCCTGAAAAAAGAAATCAAAATTTCTATTGTCAGTACCGGTATGCCTA
>JAGVHR010000027.1 GCA_020056455.1 Thermodesulfovibrionales bacterium | reverse complement strand
GTTGTTGTGGCAAAGGGCGACTTTGCGGTAAGGCCCCATTTGACGGTGAGGTTATTGCCTGAGGAAGTCACGGTCGTCTTTGAGCAGTCAAGGATTCCCTGGGTGTTTTCGATGCTCCCTGTTGAGGCAGGGGCGCATGCATGTGCGAGCCCTGTGCCTGCATCGTCATAGAGAAACAGGGAATTATTGTTTCTGTCATAACGGGCTCGGATAGCATTGGCAAAAGAGCTGTCCGTGGTTACGAGGAATTCCACTGTCTTTAGGTTGTCAAAGCCGTCAGGGTCGCTATAGACCGCTGTAAAGGTCTTGCTGCCTCCGGTTGCAGTGGACGGGCTGAGAGACCCGAGTGTCGGGGCGGCGTTTGCCGAGAGTATCTTCCATGCGCCCATCTGTTTCATGCCGGTGGTCTTACCCGCCGTATCAGTTGCCCTCATCTTGATGATCTTGGCCGTAGGCGAGGCGAAGAAGGCGCCGGGGGTGAAGTTCCAGTCCATATAGAGGGAGGTATTATTTGTCGCCGCTATTTTGCTCTCACGGCAATTGATTGTGCCCTGACTGTTGGAGATGGTTCTATTTTCGCCCGGTGTGCAGGTGGACAGGTTCAGGGTCGTCCCGTCGTCGTTGTACATCGAAATCTTATTTGCGGCCTTGTCATATTTCGCCCATATTGCAAAGGCCGCAGTCCCGCCTGTGGTCACCTGGAAGTCAACGGTTTTAAGGTTGGCAACGCCTTTGGTGTGGGTATATACGGCACGGAAGGACTGGGGCTTGTTCTGTTCCGAGGCGGTTTTGGTTG
The DNA here is from genome assembly GCA_020056455.1 of Thermodesulfovibrionales bacterium. Lineage (GTDB taxonomy): Bacteria > Nitrospirota > Thermodesulfovibrionia > Thermodesulfovibrionales > UBA6898 > UBA6898. Next base: position 24,281 of record JAGVHR010000027.1, on the reverse strand, counting down.
GGGTGAGGTCGAGGCGCATGCCGTGGACCTGGGTTGTGGTGGTGGCGGTGTTGTTGGAGAGGTTTGGGTCCTCGCCTGCGGAGGAGACTTCGGCAGTGTTTGTAAGAATCGCGCCGGGGGTGTTGGGAGCATTGACTGCAATGGTTACAGTCGCAGAAGCGCCATTGTTGATGCTGCCGAGATTGCAGGCAACTATTCCGCTATCATAGCTGCAAGAGCCGCTCGGGGTGACCGCTGAGACAAAGGTAGTGACACCAGTGGGAAGGGTGTCCTTGAGAGTAGGAGATGACGCAACATCCGGGCCGTTGTTCTTTACTGTGACGGTATAAGTGATCTGCTGTCCTGGCTCTACCGGATCTGGCGTAACGGTCATTGTAAGAGAAAGATCAGAGGTGCCGAAATATCCGCCACGGACCGGCCAAACATAGTAGTTGTAGTCCTTATAGTAGTTGTAAACGCGGCCGTACCACATACTGGCGTACCACGCGTAGCCCGTATTGTACGCGACGGTACTGGACGACCAATAGCTGTCGGACGACTGCACGTTTGTAAAGAGAGCGTCTGTTGGAAGAGCAGGCCCATATTTTGATCGATCCATCAGGCTGAAGAGCTCCTTTCTATTAGGCAGGCGCCAATCAGTGTACTCGCAGAGTTTCAGGCTGTTGGCTGAGTTCAGGGCATTCTGCCAGGTCTTGGCTCCGAAATGGTTGGCGTTTCTTGTCCACATCAGGCCGGTCAGGTTATCGGTTACGCAATCTCCGCTCACAGTAAACCTCGGGCTCGGCCAGGCAACGCCCATCTGGAGCTCTCCGTCCTGCCCGGTGTTTGCGCAGGCAATGACATTGCCATTTGTGTTGTAGCAGGTCTTCTGCCCTGTCTTCCAGAGATTTGAGGGATAATCTGGATCAGGGCCATCTGACTGTCCGGCGCGGACCGGCCATACATAGTCGCTGTAGTCCTTATTGCTGTAGTACACGTAGCCGTCCCACATATAGAGGTGCCACGCGCTGTCCGTATTGCTCGCGCTGGTACTGGACGACCAATAGTAGTCCGACTGCACGTTATTGAAGCCCTTGGTGTTCAGCCAAGCCGCCACATTCGGCTCTTCGGCGTTGACGAGACTTTCAAGCTCGTTAATATTAGGCAGCCTCCAGTCTGTATGGCCGCAGTAGTTCAGGCCGTTTGCATAATCAAGAGCGCCCTGCCATGTCTTTTTCCCTCCCGCAAGATTCCCGTTCTTCGGCCACATAAGGCCGGTAAGCTTATCGATAATGCAATCTGCCTCATCGCCCGTGCCTGAGACAAACCTCGGCTCAGGCCACGGCACGCCCGCCTGCCACTCGCCGTCCTGCCCGGTATTATCACAGGCGATAACGCCGCCCGAGGCGTTATAACATTTCGTCTGCCCCGTCTGCGGCAGGTCGATCACGCCTTCGGCGCGGGCCTCCTTCGTTAGGCTCAGGATGCCCGTAACGAACAGAAGCGTTACAGCCCACAGAGATAACGACTTGAAAATAAATCCTTTTTTCTTCATTCAAACTCCTCCTTTTATGTCTGGGACCATGATTTGTCTGATTAAATGATTACCTTGATTCATACAATTCAACAACGAGATTGCCACGTCGCTTCTCTCCTCGCAATGACAGACTGGAAGACCCAGGCAAGAGGAAAGTGTCATTTGTCATGCCTTTCCGTAAGCCTTCAGTTACGGGTGCAAACCCACCCCTACACCCCTCCCAAGAGGGGAATTAAGCAAGGTCCCCTCCTGGGAGGGGCAGGGGGGTGGGTTGTATCGGCAGTGCAATACCAACCCGTAACTGAAGCCTTACGCTTTTCCCCTTTTTGTCATTGATTCTTTCTTTATTTGTCATTGAGAGCGCAGCGCGGCAATCTCGCTGTTTGTCTTCTCTATCCGCCAATGAGACGGCCTTTTGAGCCGCCGTCTCAAATGTCGGGAAGTCCATGACTTTGTTGGGTTTTTCCCCCTTGTAGCAATAGCGGCAGTCGAGGTTGCAGGCTGAAGTAGGCTCGATAAGAACGCTTAGACTTGCGCTTCCTGAATTTCTGATTTTATGCTTAATTTCAATCGCGTCGGAACTCGCTGTAATCTCCATCTGCTTCCCCGGTGATGAGATTTTTCTCGACCGCGTAATTATGTCACAGAGGCATAAAAAAGTAAATCATGCTGACATTGTGAAGTATTACACGCTGCTTTACCATATATTCCATGAAAAAAAGGAGCGTCGTCGGAGAAAACATGCGGCGGCTCAGGCTGAAAGCGGGGTTTACGCAGGAGGAGATTGCGCTAAGGAGCGGCCTGACCCAGGGCTACATCAACCACCTTGAAATGGGGAAGCGAAACTACACGCAGAAATCCCTCGAACTCATTGCCGACGCACTCTCAACACCTGTTATCGACTTCTTCAAAGAGGACCAGGAACATAAACCGGCTGTCTCAGAGGCTGAGCCAGTCTACAGAGACAAAAAGGCGATCGCCAAAGAGTTGCTTATCATTATCAAAGACCTGCCGGAAGCGGTGGCGGGACACTACCTTACGTTGATGAAAATTGAACGGGATTTACTGAGGAGTCAGAGGCTGAGCGGATAATCATTCGAACTCTTCAACCCCTGGATTCCTGATAACGTCCCTCGGGAATGACGTAAGTCGATGAACCACAAAGAGTATGAAAACTACCAATCCCCCTCCCGGCGAGGCAGGGGAATTTAAAGAGGTTCCTTGCCCCCACAAGAGAGACTTGCCTTTGGCGCTTCCGTGGTATACTAGAAATTATTTCAGGGAAGGTGAATTATGCAGAGCGCAACGGGATTGAAGAGAGATGCCAAGAAAGCGATCGACGAACTTTCGGAAGAACGTTTGCGGGTTGTCGTGGATTTTATAGGCTATCTCAGATCAAAAGACAAGCGGCCCAATAAAACCACACGTGAGACCTTCAAAAAAACAGACGCCGGTGAAGAAATCACTGCCTATCGGAGCATTGACGACTTTTTCAAAGAGATGGGAGCTTGATGCTCCAGTCTCAAATCGCAGGACAATTCAAAAAAGACTTCAAGAAAATGCAAAAACGCGGCAAGGACATGTCAAAGCTGAAACTTGTCATGCATAAACTCGCCGATGAGGAGACCATAAAAGCCGGATACAAAGACCATATGCTGATCGGCGACTACAAAGATCGGCGGGAATGTCATATAGAACCCGACTGGCTTTTGATTTATAAGCTTGACAAAAAGGGGCGGACAATCACATTTGAGAGGACAGGGACCCATGCCGACCTATTTGAATAAGGGTTCAATGCTTGAAAGGCAGTGAAGACCCTGGATTCCCGATTGAGGCCCTCGGGAATGACTTAAGCCAATGAATTGCAAAGGAATCTGAAACTACCAATCACCCTCCCCCTCAGCCCTGCCCTCCCGGCAGGCAGGCCCTCCCGTCACCAAAAGTAGGTGCCTTAAGCAAGGGAGGGAAATTTAAAGATGCCCCTATCTATCCCAGTCTCTTCCTAAGCTCCTGAAGCTGTACAACCAGTCTCTCCGGCAACCGGTCCCCAAAGATATCGAAATGCGCCTTGATATCAGGCACCTCTGCCTTCCATTCTACAGGATCAACCTGCAGCAGTTCCTTCATATTCTCAGAAGGAATATTCAGACCTGAGAGATCAAGGGCCCCATCCAGCGGCAGCAGTCCGATAGCTGACTTCTGTGCTCCAGCCTTTTCTTCAACGCGTTCGCAGATCCATTTAAGCACCCTGCTGTTGTCGCTGAAGCCGGGCCAAAGGAACTTGCCCTCATCGCTCTTGCGGAACCAGTTCACATAGAAGATCCTCGGGGCCTTGTTACCGAGCCTGTCGCCCATGTTGAGCCAATGCTGAAAATAGTCTCCCATGTTATAGCCGCAAAAGGGTTTCATGGCAAAAGGGTCGCGCCGCAGGTTGCCCACAGCCCCGATGTTGGCGGAGGTGGTCTCAGAGGCCGCGGTCGCGCCGAGAAAGACGCCATGGTCCCAGTTAAAGGCCTCATATACCAACGGAACAACGCTGCTGCGGCGGCCGCCGAATATGAAAATATCTATCGGGACCCCGGCAGGGTTTTCCCAGTCTTTACAGATAACAGGACACCTGGAGGCATGCGCCGTGAAACGGGCATTGGGATGGGCTGCCTCAGCCTTGCTCTCAGGGGTCCAATCGCGGCCTTTCCAGTCAATAAGATGGGCTGGAAGTTCGTCGGTCATGCCCTCCCACCACACATCTCCGTCATCTGTCAGCGCGCAGTTCGTAAAGATGACATTGTCCCTGATCGTATCCATTGCCATAGGATTTGTGTCGTAAGATGTTCCAGGGGCCACTCCAAAAAACCCGCTCTCCGGATTGATAGCATGCAGGCGGCCGTCCTCGCCGATCTTCATCCATGCAATATCGTCGCCGATGCATTCGCATTTCCAGCCCTTCAGGGACGGCTGCATCATGGCAAGATTGGTCTTGCCGCATGCCGAGGGAAAGGCCGCGGCAATATGATACTGCCTGCCTTCGGGATTGGTCAGACGCAATATGAGCATATGTTCTGCAAGCCAGCCCTCTCTTCTTGCCATAACAGAGGCGATGCGGAGGGCAAGACATTTCTTGCCTAAAAGGGCATTGCCGCCGTAGCCTGAGCCATAGGACCAGATCAGGTTTTCCTCAGGGAAATGACTGATGTATTTCTGCTCTATCGGCGCGCAGGGCCAGGGCACATCTTTCCTGCCCGACTCCAGCGGCGCTCCTATGGAATGAAGGCAGGGGATAAAATCATTTTCAGCGCCCAGCAGTTCCAGCACTTTCGAGCTGACACGGGTCATGATATGCATATTGGCAACCACATAAGGACTGTCAGTGATCTCAACGCCGATTTTGGAAATAGGGGAACCGATCGGTCCCATGGAAAAAGGGATCACATACATGGTACGGCCTTTCATACAGTCCTTGTAAAACCCCTTCATCGTCTCTTTGAGGGAAGCAGGGTCGAGCCAGTTGTTCGTTGGGCCTGCCTCGTCCTGTGCTGACGTGGATATATATGTGCGGTCCTCGACGCGGGCTACGTCGCTGGGGTCAGAGCGGAAGAGATAGCTGCCGGCGCGTTTTTCCAGCGGAATTCCGCTGCCGGCTGCTACCAGCTTTTCCATCATGCTGTCATATTCTTTTTTGGAACCGTCACAGATATAGACAGCGTCAGGCCGGCACATCGCAACCACCTCAGATATCCACGCATTAAGCTTCCTGTTTTTTACTTCAATATTCATTGTTCTTCTCCCTTTGAAAGTTCTTGTCTGCCGGCTCTAATACATATTAAAAATTTCCAGAAAAAACCTGATAAACGGCATGATAAAAAAACTTGCGACCCCGGTATAGATGAGGACCAGCACGATGATAAACCCAAAAGGCTCTATCTTCCCAAACGAAAGGGCCTGTTTTGACGGAAGCAGGCCTGCCAGTACCCTGCCGCCGTCCAGCGGAGGTATTGGGATCATATTAAAAGATGCAAGCACTACATTCATAACAACACTCGCTGACAATATCATATTAAGAGGTTTCAGAACAGGCTCCTGAAGCGCCTCAGGAGAAAACGCTGCAAGAGGCAAAAGCATCAATTTCAGGATAAGAACGCTTGCAAACGCAAGAAGAAGGTTTGTAACCGGTCCTGCAATCGCAGAAAGGGCCATGCCTTTCCTCGGATTCCTGAAATTCATGGGGTTGATCGGCACAGGCTTCGCATATCCGAAGACAAATTTACCCTCTGTCAGAACAAAGAGCATGATCGGCATGATGACAGTGCCGAACAGGTCGATATGCGCAATAGGGTTGAGTGTCAGCCTTCCCAGCAGCTTTGCCGTGGGATCACCGAGTCTGAATGCGACATATCCATGCGCCACCTCATGAAAGGTTATAGCGATGAGGATGGGCAGCGCAGATATGAGCAGCCGTTGTATTGTTTCAGTTTCCATGGTTTTTCCCAACTATTCGGTTTTGTTAAAGAAAACATCAGAGCTTTTGACAAAAAAGTCATTTAGTATTATGTATTATTCCTTCTTATGTCAAATGCCCCCTGGAGGTGATTTTTATATAATGCAACGCTCTCAGGTTTATGCCAAATCAGCATGGCCTATCGTATTCCGTAGCCGTACATGGTATAGATAAAGTGCCCTGATATGGTATAGGAATCCATATCCCACTCGTCAGGCAAAGGCCAGTACGGTTCCCCATCCCTGAGGGCCTTTATTGCCGCGTCATCAAGGGCCTTGTACCCCGATGTTCTTAGCAGTTCAACTGCGCCGAGTCTGCCGTCTTTTTTTATGGTAAAGCGTATCTTGAGATCTCCATAGAGCCCTTTTCTGCGCGCCTCCGGCGGATACTCCCATATGCTCTCGATCTTTTCCTTCAGCTTTCTCATATATCCGGCATAGCGGTATTCTTTGGTGTCGAAGGTAATCGCGTCGCCTTTTTTACTGCCTCCTTCATTGCCGGCGCCCTTTTGAGCGGCATCTCCGATAATGCCACTGTCGAAAAGCTTTTCTCTGACTGATAACGCCGGCCTCTCAGACAGCCCTGTCCCCTCACGTGTCCCGGACCCTGAATTTCCTTCTTTTGATCTGCCTTCTTTTGCGCTCCCTTCTCCTTCTCTGCCTTGTCCTCTGCCTGGTTTCGGATATTCCCCTTCGGGCAAGGGTTTGCCGGCCTCTTTCCCCACACCAGGCACAACCGGAATTTCCGGAGTGGGAAAAGTCCTGGGCAGTACCGGAACTGCCGGAGGAAGTGGCCTGGGGATTGCAACAGGAGGCCTCATTTTTTTCATGGCCTCCCGAGGCATTGGAACAGGGCGCACTCCGGGAAGAGGCATAATCAGGGGTCTTTCAGCCTCCTGAGGGGACACGAGCTGTGTAAAAAACTCCCTCGCTTTCTTTGCCTTGGGCGCAGGAAGAAAATAAACACCAACCATAATAATGATGTGGGCTATCAGGGAAATTATAAAAAATTTCTTTATTGTCAATGGCGCATTTCTTTCCGGAAAGGATTTCTATACGTAGTATACCTCCTGAGCAGTTACAAATTTATCAGAACCGGGGAGGGAACGGACAGTGAATCTTCGCCTTTCTGACAGATGAGCCTTCATCAAGATAGTAGGCCGCGATCTTGAAAGAAAAGTTGTCCACAGAGCCGGATATGGTGCCGTCTTTGTTTTCGGACCAGGGCATGGTCTTAAGATTGTTGTTGATCGCAATGATAATATAAATGTGGTCTGCGCTCATACCGTCAATGTCTTCACTGCTCGGGTGGGACTGCCCTTTGTTCAGTCCGAACTGGGTATGGGAATGGAAATCACCGATAATCTGGAGCCTGTCGAGCCGTTCCAGAATCGGAACGATCTTCTTGTGGCTCCTGTTGCGCGTCACAACGCCTTTCGGTTTTCTGTCGGCTGCCTGAAAACTGAAGGCATGCTCGATAACAAACCGTTTCTCCAGCTTATAGCCGAGCAGAAAACCAAGGCACTCCTTCTTGTAAACCTCTGCGGAACTCAGTAATAGATCTATAAATGCATTTTCAGCAAGATAAACTTTCATTAATCCTGGTGTTTCGGCAAGCGCACCGAGAGCACAGGACAGGGAGCGTAACGCACCACCTGTTCTGCAGTACTGCCGAACAGCAGCCTGTCGAGCCCGGTCCTGCCGTGAGTTGCCAGGACAATGAGATCAACCTTGTTCGTTTCCGAGAATTTGGCGATCTCCTCATAGGGGATGCCTTTGATGACAATATGTTCGATGTCCACGACACCTCTCATCTCCTCGATAAAGGTCTTGGCAAGCTCTGCTTTTGCGCTTTTCTCCATGTCGAGGTATATCTCATCAAATGAGGTATGCGGCACATACCAGCCCGTAGTGGCTGCAACATCGTAGATGACATGGACAAAGTAGAGCTTTGCGCCATAGCGCCCGGCCAGGTCTACCGCATAAGGCAGGGCATTTTTTGAGCCTTCTGAAAAGTCCGTTGCAAAAAGGATTTTTTTAATTTCCATTTCAAACCTCCCTAAGATATTTTGCTGCGTCTTCCGGCGATGTCGGCAGGATATAAAACCCTGACCCCCACTCAAAGCCGCTTGTATTGACAAGTCTCGGCATTATCTCTATATGCCAGTGATAGTCCTCGCCGAGAGTGTGCCAGTGGTCCTTGCGGGGGACCCGGTTCGGCGCTGAATGTATGAAATAATTATAAGAAAGAGAAGGCAGAAGATTCCGCAGTTTCTTCAGCACGGTAGAGAGAATCAGCGCAAGGTCCTCAAGTTCGTCAGCGCCGGTCTCCTGGAAAATGCAACTGTGTTTCTTCGGCAGTATCCATATCTCAAAGGGGAATTTTGACGCATAGGGGCAGAAAGCCATGTAGTACCTTGTTTCTATAATAACCCTGCTTTCAACCCGCAGCTCTTCCCTCATCACATCGCAAAACAAACACCGTTCCTTGTAAGTGAAATACTGTTTTGCTCCGTCGAGTTCTTCCTTGACCCTCTTGGGTATTACCGGGGTTGCCACGAGGCTGGATACGGGATGGCTGAAGAGCGCCCCGGCTGATCTGCCGTGATTCTTATAGATCAGCGTATATCTGAGCCGCTCATCCTTTTCAAGGTCAGTCATACGGTCTCTGTAAGTATGTATTAACCGTATCATCTGATCAAGTCCCATGTCTTCAGGCTCAACTGAGTGATGAGGAGATTCAATAATGATCTCGCTTGCTCCGATGCTGTTCATCTTGTCATACATGCCCTCTCCCCTTCTGCCGAGGTCCCCCTCGACCTTGAAAACAGGGGTAAAGTTGGGAATGACCCGTGTCCACCATTGTCCTGACGCCTCTGTGCCTGCAGGGTTGGGCACGACCATTATCTCTTTCGGGGTTTCAGCTTCCCGCCCGGCGCACAGCAGGCAGCTTTCTTCCTGAGGCTCTTCCTCATGATGGGCCTGGTTATATTGTGAGGGAGACAAAGACTCGCTGAGCACAGCAATCCACCTTCCCAGCAGGGGGTCTTTCCTCAGTTCATTGATGTCTGTTTTTTTCATATATTATCTTCAATCCCTCCAACGTCAAATGCGGTCTGATTGCATGAGGCCTCTGTATGGACCTGTCTACCAAAGATGAATAACCCCCTGTAAGAATTATCTCACACCTCAAACCTGTCTCCTTCTCCATATCTGAAACAAGCCGCTCAACCGCGCCGGCTGTGCCGATAAACAGGCCGGAAAGTATACACCCCACAGTGTCTTTGCCGAGGGCTGTCTCAGGCTGTCTGAGTTCGACCTTCGGGAGCTTCGAGGTCCTGCGGCTGAGGGTCTCATTCATAAGGCCTATTCCCGGCATAATGGCCCCGCCGGCATAATCTCCCTCTTCGTCGACAAGCGTTATGGTAGTTGCCGTGCCGAAATCAATCACTGCAGTCGGTTTTCCGGAAAGCGAAAAAGCCGCAACAGCATTCGCTATCCTGTCCGTACCAAGCTCCTCTGGGGCTTTTATCTTAAAACCGAGCCCTGATCTTCTGTGGTCAATGACAAGGACTTCAGCCTTGCCCTCTCCTGAAAGCCCTTCCAATATCTTCCTGAAGACATTGGTATGACTTGAAACCACAGATGATATTATACCGTTACATCGTGATTTTTCTATATTATTTTCTTTAATGAAGCCATTCATGAGTTGTCGGTATTCTTCCTCGTTTTGCAGGGGGTGGCTCGTGATTCTCTGGACAATAAGCCCTGTGCCTGTAAAATAACCTATGGTAATGGATGAGTTTCCTATGTCTGTTGCGATCAGCATAAAGAAATATCTCCTGCGCTGATCTTTCTTTGCTGCCCGGACTGCGTTTTTAAAACAAGCATGCCGTTATCATCTATGTCTTCAGCTATCCCTGATATCGAGGTTTCACCAAGTGCAACCATGACTCTTCTGCCGAGGGTGGAAGAATATTTTCTCCACGCATCGAGCAGAGGTCTTTTCCCTTCGGTTATTAAAAGGCCGTACCAGCGCTCAAACTCCGTAAGCAGTCGTATAATAATGTCATTTCTCGACTGTCTTTTCCCGGTCACCTGCATGAGTGATACGGCAGCGCCGCGTATTTCTTCAGGAAAATCCCGGGCCGCCATATTGACATTGATACCCACACCGATTACCGCAAGGTTTATTCTGTCAGGGTCAGCACGCACTTCAATCAATATGCCGCCGAGCTTTTTATCTGAAAAGGTCAGATCATTGGGCCACTTTATCTCAACAGGTATATTGCACACCAGGCGCAGGGCAGAAGCGCCTGCCACCGCTGCAAGGATAGTCAGCATGGTTATATCGCCCGGCGCAAGTTCAGGCCTGATCACCAGGCTCATGTAGATATTCATGCCCCCGGGTGATGCCCACTTCCTGCCAAGTCTGCCCTTGCCTTTTGTCTGCTGGTCCGCAATAAGTACAGTACCCGGCGCAATGCCGCCTCCGACAGCAAGGGACATGGCAAGGTCATTTGTGGATTCAACAGAGGTGTGGACAAGCAGCTCTTTCCAGAGACTTCCACTGACACCGGCAAGCAGGTAGTCTTTTGCCAGTTCGGGCGCGCTGATAAATCTGTATCCTTTTGACGGCGCTGCATCGATCACAAACCCCCTGTTTCTCAGACCCTGGATTTTTTTCCAGACAGCCGCTCGCGTAATGCCGAGGCTTGTGCTGATCTCCTGGCCGGAAACAAAGGACCCCTTGTTATTGAGCATATTGAGGACTTTGTCGGACATGATCAAAGGTGAGTGACTCTGCATCTTTACTGTTGAGGGAGGATCTCTACCTTGATCTTTCCTTTCAGTTTCTCGGCAAACTTCATCGCGTCGTCTATGCTGCCGACAATAGAGCCGTAATGCATGGGTATCGCAATCTTCGGATTAATATCCAGCGCTGCCTGGGCTGCCTCATGAGCAGTCATGACATATGTCCCTGATACCGGCAGCAAGGCTATGTCCGCCCTGAACGTCTTCATTTCAGGTATATAATCGGTGTCTCCTGCCAGATAGATACGCTCTCCGGAAATAGTAAAGATATATCCGACCCAATTCATATCTTTGATATGGAACTGTTTGTTCGTATTATAGGCAGGCACCACTTCTATCTGAACACCTGAAACATTTAGCCTGTCTCCGGGCCTGACACTCTTTATTTCGCCCTGAAGTTTTGCAGCGCAGTCTGCCGGGGCAACGATGATCGTATCCGGCCCCTGGAGCTTCTTCACGTCCTCGGGAGAGCAGTGGTCATAATGCGCGTGGGTAATAATAATAATATCAGCCGTATCTGCCTTCGTGATCCTGAAGGGGTCGGTATAGACCACTTTTTCACCGGTTATCCTGAAAGTGTCATGGCCGAGCCAGTGTATGTTCTTTACCATTGAATAGACCTCCTTTGGCGCCGAAAACAAAACAGACATGATAAATATATGGGCAAGAAACAGCTTTAAAAACCTTTCCATGAAGAGATTATATCACACGATAAAGAGACAGCATAATGGGAATACAGGAAGTTTTTACAACAGGGGGAAAATCAGCGGCTGCGGACCTGGTCCCTCATGCCGATGTAACGTAAAGGATTGTCTGTTGAAGCCTCAATAATCTCGGCATCCGGGATGCCGATACGCCGGAGTCTCCTGACAACGCCTTCAATAGTGAGAGCGCTGCCGGCAAGAACACCTTTTTCATAGATAACGCCCTTTGCCGTTTTCCTGCCTTTTACAGAATCCGATACGATAATGATCTTGTCGAGCCGCTTACGGTTGAATATCAGCTCCAATACCTTGGGGTGCACGTGGATATTGTCCGCAATTACCTCGATGTACAGATCGCGGTCAACAAGAGCAAGACCCGCGATGCCTGGTTCGCGATGGTGAAAAGGACGCATGGCATTAAAAATATGCGTAATGCCTGTTGCTCCCGCCTTCTTGGCCTCAAGGGCCTGTCTGAAAGTAGCGTCGGAATGCCCCATATTCACCCTGATGCCCATCTCAGCGCATTTCTCTATCACCTTCAGCGCTCCGGGCAGCTCAGGCGCCAGGGTTATGATCCTGACGATATTCTCATATCCTGCGATCAGCTTCCTGAGTGCAGCCACAGTCGGCTTCGCAAAGCTCTCCTTGTCCATGACTCCGCAGCGCAAGGGGTTGAGAAACGGACCCTCCAGGTGTGCTCCGAGTATCTGCGCGCCCATCCTTTTGCCGTCAGCCTTTACCTGCAGGTCCATCGCCTTTTTTATAGACTTGAGGCTGCTCCTCATTTCATCGATAGGGCCGGCATAGAGTGTCGGAAGGATAGCTATAGTACCTGCCTTGGCATGGACCCGCGCCATGGTAAGAATATCCTCATGGTCGTCAGTTCGCGTGTCGTATCTGCCTATGCCGTGCGTATGTAGGTCAACAAATCCCTGAAAGTTCATTGGCAATAACAATACCATAGACCAGGTATCAGGAGGCAAGAGCCTGTGATGACACGGCTTGAATATTCTGGTAAAGTTATTGAAGTCATGAAATATGCAAAGATAACCAGCGCTGCAAACCAGCGTGTCAGGGACGCTGTCCGGACCAGGGAAAAGCGCGTAAGGTCCGGGCATAACGCCTTTCTGCTCGAAGGCCCTCATCTTGTTGAAATGGCCCTCAGCGCAGGGGTCAGGATCAGGGAGGTATTCGTCACCGGAGCGCTGATCAGCCAAAAAGAGCACCAGGACCTGATGGGAAGGGTATTGAAAACTACAGACCTGATTTTTGAAGTGTCTGATCAGGTCTTAAACAAGATCAGCTCTACTGAAACGCCTCAGGGCATGGCTGCCGTTGCAGACTATGGACCCGGGTCACTCTCTGAGCTTTCGTTTCATACTAATCCACTCGTTGTGGTTGTTGACACAATACAGGACCCCGGCAATCTCGGCACTATCATCAGGACAGCCGATGCAGCGGGCGCTGATGCTGTCATTGTGCTTCCCGGCTCCTGCGATGTATTCATGCCAAAGGTCATAAGGGCCACTGCAGGCAGCATATTCAATATTCCGGTGGTCAATGCCGACCCTGAGGCCCTGCTGACGCTGCTGCGTGCAAACAGGATCAGGCTTGCAGTCACCGCTGCCGGCGCGGAAACATCGCTTTATGACACCGACCTCTCCGGCCCTGTTGCCGTGGCCTTCGGCAATGAGGCACGGGGAGTAAGCAGTAAACTGAAAAAGGCCGCTGATTTTTCTTTAAGTATCCCTATCTTCGGCAGGGCCGAAAGCCTCAATGCAGCAACTTCGGCAGCAATTTGTTTGTATGAGATTGTCCGGCAGAGGGGCAGCAGTACCATAGGATAATTTTCAGACAGCAGAGACATGCCTGTCCATGATATATTTCACTGCTTTTCTCGTCTGCTCAAGGTGCGTGATAAATTTTTCTTCATCCGTAAAACCCATAAACCCAGCCGCGCTCTTTATGCTTTCCGCGTCTTTTTTCAGTACAGTCTCCCCCCTCAGTCTGAGCAGGCTTTCGAGGGTGCGGAAAAACAGATAGGCATCCCGCATTGAGCAGCCTTCAGCCTCACTGATGATTGCTGAGGTTTTGAGCCTGTGGACCGCTGCAAGCGTGTTCTGCACCAGAAGCTTCCCGGATCTTATGCAGTGTCTTAATTGAAGATACTGGACCGTAAACTCAATGTCCTCGATGCCTCCGGGGCCAAGCTTGATGTCATACCCCTCGCCTTCCCTGGAACGTTCGCGCATGATCCGCTCACGCATCTTCCGCACATCCGGCGCTGTTATTTTTGAGCCATGGGCTGTGAGCGCCTCAGCCGCCATCTGCATAAACCTGTATCCTGCCGTCATATCACCTGCTACAGGCCGGGCCTTGAGCAAGGCCTGGAACTCCCAAAAATCCGCAGCCTCAGCATAATATTTTCTGAATGCCTCGACCGACGAGACCAAAGGCCCTTTTGAGCCTTCAGGTCTGAGCCGCGTGTCCACGCTGTAGGCTGTGCCGTCGCGCGTGTATGAAATAAGCAGTCTGAGCAGTTTCTCTGCTGCTCCTGTCTGTTCGAACCTCACATCTCCGGACGCAACAAAGATGAGATCGAGGTCAGAACCAAACGTTATCTCCCTGCCTCCCAGTTTGCCGAAACTTATAACTGCCATCTCCTGCCGGCCTGCCGCCGTCTGCTTCAGTGACGTGGAAAGAATTGTCTCTGCTGTCCTGCTCAGTCCATGTGTAGTCCCCACCACACCGAGCCGCCTCTGAAGAAAAAGCAGCCCTATCCGTATCTCCTCCATCTGCTTAAGACCTCTGATCGCATCACTGAGTGAATGGCCTTCCGCAAGGATCGCCAGCAGTTCCGCCTGCAAAGCTCCAAGACTCTTTTTCAGCGTCTCCTGCCAGCCGATCATCTCAAGATATTGCGGCTTTGCCATAAGCAGCTTCGAAAGATAGTTGCTCTGTGAAAAAACATATACGATCAGATCGATGAGCGCTCTGTTTTTGCTGAAGACCTCGATATAGGATTCGTTTGTGCTCAACAACAGAGCAAATGATTGCGCATGGTTCAACGCCATATCAGGGCTGCCTGACTTGAGACTGCTGTCGACAAAACCAGGGAGGATCTCCGACAGAAGCCTTCTGCCGCGCAGGGTCTGAAAGTTAAACGAACTGTCCTTGATGGCCCTGATATTTCTCAAACCCCGTTCAACGTCTCTGAGCCCGGCCTGAGCGAGATACTGCCTCAGGTCTGCATCGGTAAATTCCTCGTCAAAGAGTGAATTGCCTGTTGAAGACTCCTCCTCTTTCGCAGCAAAAAGTGAGTCATATATCGTCCGCACCAGCTTCCGCCTTTTCTCAAGGTCATCGGAAAAAAGGGCCTTAGAGGCAAAGCCCATTTTTCTCGCAAGCGCAAGCAGTTCCTCTTCAGCAGACGGAAGCGTATGGGTCTGGAGATCGTTCACCTGCTGGAGTTTGTGTTCAAGGATCCTCAGGTAACGGTAGTTGTCGGCCAGGATGCCGTAGTCCTCCTGGCCGATGAGTCCCTTCTGAAAAAGACGGTGCAGAGTCCTCAGCGTACTCCGCTCGCGGAGCAGGGGGTCGCGGCCTGCATAGATAAGCTGGAGAACCTGGCCGAAAAACTCAATTTCCCTGATGCCGCCATATCCCCGTTTGATATCACCCTTCTTGAATGTTGCGTCAATACGGGTTTTGAGCTTGCTGATCTCGTCAATGGCCGAAAAATCGAGATACTTCCTGAAGACAAAGGGCCTGACCATCTCCATGAATTCTCTGCCGAGTTTTTCATCTCCTGCGACAGACCGGGCGCGCAGAAGCATTGCCCGCTCCCATGCCCTTCCCCAGGATTCGTAATACATCTCGTATCCTCTCAACGCAAGGGCTATTGCGCCGCGCTGCCCCTCAGGCCTCAACCTCAGATCGACCCTGTACACAAATCCTGCCTCAGTGTTCTGGGAAAGGAATTTGGAAAGCTCCTCTCCGATCTTGCAGTAATACTCATGATTCGATATCCTGTTGGTGCGTGTGCCCTGGCTGTTGAGCACGCCTGATGTCTCGCCGATCTCTGTATTGTACACGTACATAAAATCAACATCCGAACTGAAGTTCAGCTCTTCTGCGCCGAGTTTTCCAAGCGCGATCACCGAGAATCTCTCATCTTCAGGGGCCCCATAGATACTGCTGACATACTGCCTTATGATATTCAGAGATCCTTCGATGATCACATCCGCGAGACAGCTCATCTCGAACATGATATCCACAAGATCAGCCTTCCTTAATATGTCCCTGAGCGTAATCTTCAGGATCTCTTTCAGCCTGAACCTGCGGACAGCAGTCATGTAAAGAGGCAGTGTGGTCCTCTGGGGAGCGTCCTCAATAGCATCAAAGTCCTGCTTCAGTGCAAAGGCGACATCTTCCCTTGCTGAAGCGTTCTCTATGGTGTTGATTGCAGCAAAAAGGTCTTCAGGATGAGTAGTGCTATAATTGGCGAGGAACTGACTGTAGCTGAAGAGGAGGGAAATGCTTCTGATATATTCCTGAAGCCCTTCGGCTCGTTCAGGGTTCTCCTCAAGAAACGACGAAAGGTTTTTAAGAGCCCTTTCAGGATCCGGCGTTGCTGCAGCAGCTTCTTTAAATAACTGGTCCATTGCCATAATTTAAAATTGTATTGACACTCTCTGCTTAATATTGTTTAATAAAAACAATCCAGCTTGCTGGAGGTGGATGGTCCGAATGGGCCAGCGTGGAGAGCCGGTTAATACCGGCTTTTTCATTTTATAAGCACCAACCCATACCCATCCATGAGCCCATCATCCTCTCGTCTGTCTATCTTTAGCTTCGCCGCCTCTACTACTTGTAACCAGAACCGATTTTCGTCAGGCAAATTTAAGTAACCCTTCTGCAATAGAATATACCTCTTCAGTGGCTGAGCAAGAAGATCGGCGAGCTGAAGACCAGCGACATTCTTCTCTTTTGGTTTGATTTTGATTTCTCTCGACGTAAGATACTGCTGAAAGAATGATGCTGACTGAAAACGAGTACCCTTGTCGTAAAGAGATGAGTAGACTTCTTTCAATGCAAAGTCTTCTGTTTTGCCCCGGCTTTCTGCCAGAACATCACCCTTTGCTCTTCTCTTCCTAAGAAAATAACAATACCGGGCAAGCATGTTTGCGAGGCAATAATGATAAGGGTGCCAAGCCACTTTGCCGAAACTCTCGACGTGATTCTTTTTGTCTATGACAACGTTGATAATTGTGTAATCTGCGTTCGCTATCAGATCAATTATCCCGGCATTAAACCTATTCGTTACTTCCTTGCTCAGGAGAATATGGAAATGCGATCGGCGCTGAATAATGTCTTTGGCATGAAGTATTACCTGTTCATCCGGGTCAAAAAAATCTCTTTTGAATGCCTCCATCGTGGGCATAAAGTCATCTCGATAATAATCGAGCTTGAATATGCAGCCAGTAAGACCCAGAAAACGCTTTTCATGCTTCTCAAGCTGAGGGTAAGTATCAACATCGCCAAGATGATGTTTTTCTTCGCCATGCCTGATATAAATAGACGACTTCTCCGGCTTCCCATAGGTATGATCCCCGGATTCGTCAATGTAGAGTCTGTACGTAGGTCGCAAGTTCATGCTCTATTTCTTCCCCTCCACAATCGCAATCTCATACCCTCTGCCGTGTAGATACTGTGTCTTGCTCTTCATAATGATTGGCTTTCATTTTTGCGCATAAAGCCTATGACTGTTTTCAATCATCTCGCGTTTATTGAGCTTATCGAAATGATCAGGAAGGTATTTTGAAGCCCAATCAGCTTCTGCCATATCAAAGGGCTTTATGTAATAGGTCTTATCAGGCTTTTCGATAAATGGTTTATTAGGTTGTCCATTCCGCTTCCATGGGATTATCCCATATCTGACAGAATGCATAAATGTATCCGAAGAAAAGTCTATGAGTGTTTTTCCTTTATGCTTATTTTCAAATTCCTTTGCCTTTTCCACTATCGCAAGCGCCCTTGGAGTCAAAACTGCGCCAAGCCACTCTTGCTCTTTTTCGTAACGGGCAGCATCCACCAATGCGGAACTAACCATTATCTCGCCATCTTTGTAGAAGTCGCCTCCTCCAATGGCTCCTCTCAAGGGAAACCCATCTTGCATGCCATACAGTAGCACCATAGAGCATGTTCCTAAGAAAGCGTCAAGAGAACCTGCAAAAAGAGGGTGTCGGTTAGTATCAATAACAATTATGATGGAGTCAGATAGTATCCAGTGATCAAGTTTTACAGAAAGTATATCCGTCCCTGCAATCCTTATGGAATTACTTATAAAGCGGCTAACCTTTTGAATAGCCTGTTCAATAGTATTCCCCTCAATAAAGGATGAATAACCCATAATGTCGAAGAACCCGACGAGTGTTTCCTGATAATAGATAAGCACGTTGTGCTTTTTAAGAAAAGAAGAGACGACTTCCCTTGGATTGCCACTGAATTTGTAAAGTGTGTCATCGAGCTCTTCTCTTGTGGCCTGCAGTATATCCTGCCGCTCCTTAATGATTATATCCAACCGCTCAGCCGAGCTATTGACCCGCACCTTGTCGACTTGCCGAAATTCTCTGAATACATTTCCCCATATTTCTATAGGATATGAATAATCTGTCTGATCCGGGGACATTATCCCTTTCCTTCCACAATCGCAATCGCCTCCGGCGTGAGAGAATAAAGCTCACAAGCCAGCTTGTCGATCTCAGCTTCAAGCGCTGATACGTCGGAAAATTTATCGGCCTTCTTGGCCTCTATTATTTTGTCCACGAGTTTAACGATAGGTTTTTGCTGCGCAGGAGTCACATCTGGTATTGGGAGCTTCTTCCAGTCGTCGGGATAAAGATGGATATTGCTGCGGCGGTTCGCTCTTAGAAATTCTCTGGCAACAGAGGAATTCATAGCACCAAGGAGATATTTGATGTCAAATTGCCTGCTGGTCTTTTCTAACTCCTCCCGTTTAGGCAAGTCCGGTCTCGGTGGCTTCTCGCCACGATAGCGGGCTACTTTTTTCAATGAATTGTTGCGAACGCCCGCCAGATCGCGCCATAGAACAAAACCGACACTGGCAGGAGTAAAGGCAAGCTTTTCGTCGTCATAACTCACCACAGGATCAGGTCCAGGGCTGCGCTGGGCGAGCAGCTTCTCTTCAACTGTATAAAGATCAGGAAACGTAGGTCGGCAGAAGCGAGCTGGCGCACGTGCAGTACCCCATTCAAGCCATAGATGATTAACGCGATACCAATTAGCGAGGTGTTTTCCCTCTACATAAGGTTTGCAATGGATACTATCTCTTTTCGCAGAGACCAAATCAGCGGTAACAAACTCTCCTTTTGCATCGTTCTCATCGCTGCTTGGCCTTAAACCATAAGTAATATAGCAAATGCCCTCCAATGGAATCCCTTTGAGATCATTTTTCGTTTCTTCTGGAAAGAAAGCCCTTTGGTTTAACTTGTGTTGTGTATCAGATGGTAGATATACCAAGTTGCCGAACTCATCTTCATGCACTCTCCGCTCGGGCTTTTTGCTCCCCCCATCGTCCCTCTGGAAAAAATAGACGATATTGTGAACGCCAGCATCAAACACTTTTATCTTGCTTAGAAAATCCAGGCGCAGAATGCGGCTGTTCTGCAGAAACCAATTTTGCGACTTCTGGGCATACTTTGCATGGCAGTAGGCGTCGGATACGATCATGGTTGTTATTCCGCCTGACCTAAGCAACTTATAGCCGCGCTCGATAAACGGCACATAGAGATCCCACTTCTCCCACAGCGTCTCAAACTGTTTGCTGGCAATGATCTCTTTTCTAAGGGCTAAATGTTTCTCTCCGGCATCTGCTCTGACGTATGGTGGATTTCCAATGGTAATATCAAATCCACCTTTTCTATCAAACACCTCGCTGAAATAGACATTGAAATCGAAATGCTTGTCGTCATTTGTAATCTCGCCTATGAGTTTTGAAATATCTTCCTTGAACTTGATCTTCTTTCTTGGATTGGTCTCTTCAAAATATTTGGACTTGAGCACTTCCAATTCCTTAAGCTGGACATGATGAAACATGATGTTTACGTTCGAAAGAGAATTGCCGCAGACGATCTTATAGTCAAGATTCGGCAGAGGTTTGATAGCCCTGAAATCATCTTCATCAACAACCAGCGAAAGCCAAAGCCTCAGCTTGGCAATATCAACTGCACCGGGATCAATATCAACGCCATAAATGGACTCCTGAATGGCATGACGTTTGAAATTATAGGCGGTTCGCTCAGCCTCACTATCGAGGTAGACAGTCAGCGTCTCCCGAGCCTTGACTATCTCATGGAGCATCCCGACAGGGAAGGCTCCGGAACCAATAGCGGGGTCACATATTTTGATATCCGCAAGGGTCTTATCAATACGTCCTGCGTTTAAGCGGATTGCTTCCGGCAATTTGTAAACATAAGCCTTCGTCTCCCTGCCTTTTTCTTCGACAGTGAGGTCATTCTGGATACCAAAATCACCCTGTCTGACAAAGAGTTCGATGTCGTTCCTCGGGATTGCTGGAGACCCTACCTTTGACATCAGTTCCAACTGGTCATCAGCAGGCGGCAATTCATCCTGTCCAAAGAGCACGCTTTGCGAAGAAGTCATGCGCTCGTAACCAATTCCTTCACTATTAAGAGCGCTGTCCAGATAGCTGATGAGACTCTGCTGGCACATATAGTGAACAATTTCACGGGGAGTATAATAGGCCCCTTTTGACTTGCGATCCTTGACCTCAAGGAGATTCTCAAAAACCTTCCCTAACATCTCAGGGTCAACAGCCACCTCTCTTTCAAGAGGCTCGTCTTCGCGGACTGTGAAATTGTAAAGATCAAAGGTGCCAAGGATCTCTGCAAAGGTCTCGTTCTTAAGGAGGATATCTGTCTCCTCCCAGTTGTAGCCGTTGACCGGTTCGAAAAGACCACCGTTCAGAAATGGGATCTTGCATTTGAACCTGCTGTACAAGGAGACTTCACCCCTGTCTATGGCAAGTGCTTCATAAAACAATGGTTCAAGAATGTCGTTGAAGAAATTATCATAATCGACAACGGCCTTTTCGTGGAGCAGCCGCATAAAGTTCCTGGGGCCTGTTCCCCATGCCTTATCCCGCGCAACTCCAAGCCAGCCTTTTTTCTGAATAAAATAGAGGAAGACTATCTGGCCCAGCAGCTTCTTTGCAAAATTAGCCGTGTCAACGAGCTTGTCTTCAAATTCCTTCTTGATCTTCTTATCTTTGGCAACAATAGCGTCAAGTTCCTCATGGACTTTAAGGAAGAGGTCTTTGTACTTGTTGAAGAATTCCTTGGTAACAGATTCAATATTGAATGCCTTTTCAAGTTCTGCAAGGCTTGGATTATTTTTGTCATTCTCAAGGATAGGGACTAACTGCTGCTGTGCTGTGTGGTTCGGCTCGTTCTTGCCGACGAGAAAGGAATATCTCCTTGCAGGGGTCAGTTCTTCTTTGACCTTGACCTTGCCACTTTCGGTCTGTTCTGTCCTATAATCCATACGGACATAAGAGAACCGCCAGTCTTCAAGCCCGTCCGTGCAGAAGGCGACTATTGCAGCGTCTTTCTCTCCGCGGTTCTTGAGATAATGGGCTATGAAATTGCGCTGCATTGTGCGCGCCCTTTCAAGGGAGGTCTCTTTCTTTAAATAGACAATCAGGACATCAAGCTCGGCTCCTTCCGGGTCTGTATATTTGCCTATTCGTTTATATTGCCGGACGTGGTCCTTGTACGCGTCAGGAATGTAGGAGCCATGGTATGCAAACGCCTTAGACTCATCCAGATCATTGAAGAGGTTCTTGGCAAAGAGACGGTATCTGTCTTCCTCAAACTGATTGCTGAAGGTATCTTTTACCAGCCTTGCAGCATCTTCTCTTTTCACTACCGGCCTTCTCCAGTAAGATATTCAGACAAAATGACTTCCCGCCGGTCTTTATGGGCCTGCTCTTTTCCCGCTCCAACATACAAAATTGAATTGGGCACGTTTTTTCTCAACAGGGCAAGCACCTTGAGAGGGTTGATCTCTTTTTCGAGTTCAGTTTTCAATCGCTTACTGGTATTTTTCGGAATAATACCGTTTTCGAATGCCTTCAAAGCCGATTTCAAAAAGTCTTCATCGTCTTCAGTAAAGCCCTGAAAGGCTTTCATCTCCCTTGCCTTAAGTCTCTTCATGATATAGCTTTCGTTCGAGCTGCCGCCTGAATGACCTTTCTCAATGGTCTCCTCGGACGTTGCCTGATCAAAAGCTGATTTGTTCAGATCAAGGAATGGGTAAAAAGTCTTTGGAGTCGCGATTTTTGGAGTTGACGGACTGCATTTGAAAAGATCAACCGCCTCAAAAAAGGTCAATTCTTTCGATGCCTTGTTGTCAGCAGAAAAGAACTTCTTCAATTTCCCCTTTCTGAAAAACGTAAGCAGTCTGTCCTCCTTTTCAGTTTCGATATTGCGGCATGAGCGCGCCTTTTTCGGAAGTCGCTTTATCTTTTCAAAAAATGAAGGGTCTTTGTCCCGCATATCCCTTAGCAACTGGAGATATTCAAGCTCAGACCGCCCTCCTTCATCTTCTCCCTGGAATGTCTTTTTATCGCTCAATCTCTTATAAAGGGAATCTCCGAACAGTTCATGTCCTGATATCTCTTCCTCTTCGGTCAAATACTTCGCATCCTCCCCCAGAGTATCATGGAATGCCTGTATCTTGGCCTTAATATTCGCTTCCAGCCCAAGATGCATATCGGATTGCGCAGTTGGAAAGAAGTTGAAGATGTTTATTACCTTATGCTTGGTTCCGACACGATTTACACGCCCGACCCTTTGCAGGACTCTTGTGGGATTCCAGGGGAGATCATAATTAATGACAGTGTTTGACCGATGAAGGTTAATGCCCTCAGCAAGGATATCTGTTGCGATAAGAATGTTTATGTCATCTCTCTTCTGTTTATTTTTTGGGTCAAAGTTTTCTTTTATCAGGTCGCGGGCAAACTGTATGCTCTTCTCTTCATTTCCATACAGCCCGCCTCCGCTTGAGTAAAAAAGAACTCTTGAGGGCAGATGCTTATTAAGGTTCTTAAAGAGATACTCGCCGGTTTCCTTGGATTCAGTAAACACAACCAGCTTGTTCTCCTTCAAGATCAGATTGTCCTTCAGCTCATTGATGAACTGTTCAAGTTTCGGGTCTGAGTCTATATCACGCCAGAGCTTCTGAATATCCTCAAACAGCGCAAGGTCTTTCTGTAAATTCGCAAGGAATGCGTCAGTGAACTCTGCGGCATCGTATTTCTGGACCTTGTCCAGTTCTACCAGTTTCAGCAGTTCCTCGTCATTATCAGCGTCAAGAAAATCATACACATCAACCTTCTTACTGATATAGACGGTTCCCTGCTTATACATATCTATAAATTTCCGGTAAGAATCCACAAACCTTACCAGAGACTTCTTGAAAGCATGAAAACTGCTCTCCAACCGCTTCACGAGTATGCCTTTCATAAATGCGCCGATGTTTCGCTGTGACTGAAGCTCAAACTCAGAGACTGGCTTTATCAGATAAAGTAAAGGCGTGTATCTTGAATAGGAGAAATCCTTCAAGAGGGCTATTGTCGCATTGAATACCTTTTCGGTCTTGTCGTCAAAGGTATATACAATGCGCTTGGGATCATCCAGCTCAGGGAAGGAGACACCCTGCATCTGCATATCCTCACTGAAATATTTGATGACCTCTGTCCGGGTCCTGCGGACCATCACGAATTTAAGGATTTTGTCCCTTACCTCTTTTGAGACCTGTTTGACAGTGTCAATATATTCAGGATCAGTCTTCTGATACTTGTTCATTCTTTTCTTTAAAGATGCAAAGAATTTTTCAAGATTTTGAACACCTGGGATGGTGCTTTTCTTCGGCACTTGAAAGAGTTTCAACTGGCTGTATATATCCTCAATGGTGTTATTTAAGGGTGTTGCCGAGACAAGAATGACCTTCTTGCCAAAACAGATCTGATGGAGTTTCTCGTAGCCCTGAGTCACTTCATTCCTGAAGCGGTGGGCCTCATCGATAAATATATAATCAAACCTGTCGGCTCCGCTTTTGATAATCTGGTCAAGCTTACCCAGGGATTCAACCTTGAACCCTCTTATCCCGAAATCAAAAAATGTCTCTTGCCAGTATTCCTGCAAAACAGGAGGACATATGACCAGGATTTTCCCGGAAAGCTGCTGTGCAAGAAGCGCCGATATATAGGTCTTGCCCAAGCCGACAACATCAGACAGGAATACCCCGTTATAGGCATCAAGGATTTTTTTTGCAGAAACCACGGCCTGTTTTTGGTATTTCAGCTCAAGGAAGCCTTCAGGAAGATAAGCCTCAAAATCCTCGTCCATATTTATATCTTCTTTCAGGTATTCATAGAGGAATTTCAGATAAAGCTCATATGGGGTGATCTGATCATTCAGCCAGGTCTTTGTATTGATCGTCTCGACATATTCCTGGGAGATATCAACAGCATCCTTCCAAAGCTCCTCAAACTTCTGAAGGGCATATTTAACGTCAGCGCTATTTTTCAGTTCTACATTGAATTCAAGATTATCAACCAGACCGGACTCTGAGAAATTGCTCGATCCGGTAATAACCCGCCCATAATCCCTGTCATCTTCTGAAAACCTGCTTATATATACCTTTGC
>JAGVHR010000036.1 GCA_020056455.1 Thermodesulfovibrionales bacterium | reverse complement strand
TGTTGCGCAGGTCAGGGACGATGTGATCAAAAGGGTGGTCCCGAAACTCGGCTCTGCGGTGAATAACGGAATGCTCTGCTCACGCGGCAGATTCGGCTATGAGTTCGTTGCCGGCAAAGAAAGGCTTACCACCCCGCTTATCAAAAAGAACGGGACATTGACCGGGGCGACATGGGAGGAGGCCATAACCCTTGTCGCAAGGAAACTCGGAGAAATCAGGACGGTTTACGGCGCTCAAGCTATAGCCGGCATTGCTTCCCCACGGTGTACGAATGAGGACAATTATGTATTCCAGAAGTTCATGCGGGCTGTAGTCGGAACGAACAATATAGACACGACAGCACGGACGGGTTTTGCAGGCGCTCAGGCGTTTATTGAAAACGTTTTTGGCCAGGGCGCAACAGCAAATATCATCTCAGGCCTTGCAAACTCTGATATGGTCATGGTGATAGGCGGAGATCCGACCACTATTAACCCTATTCTCGGGCTTCAGATCAGGGCCTGTTCAAGAAGAGGAGGCAATGTCCTTACGATAGGCAATATGGAGGGCCTCAGGCACTTTAAGCCGGTGAAGCTTTTGACCGGAAGCCATAATGAAAGCATACTCCTTGAAGGGCTTGTGGCCGGGCTCAGGGACAAGAAGGGTTTGCCCGGCACTAACAAGTCTCTTGAGGAAAAGATAAAGGGCATCTCAACATCCGCCGGCGATGTCGCCCAAAAGACAGGAATAACAGCAGAGCAGCTCGCCGGGTTTATCGAGCTTCTTGCGGGTTCTGAGACCTTCAGTCTGGTCATCGGCAAGGAGACTGTTCAGAGCAGGGGCGGAAGCTACAAGCTTCTTTTGCTTTCCGCGCTGAATTATCTTGCCAATGGCAGGATATATCTCCTTTCCGAGAGGGCCAACGAGCAGGGGGCCCTTGACATGGGCTGCGCTCCTGACATCCTGCCGGGTTATCGCCCTGTTGTCTTTTCTGAATTCAGGAAAAAATATGAAAAAGCCTGGAACTCTGAGATATCCGGCGAAGCAGGCCTCAACCTGTTCGATATGCTCAAAGCAACAGATCAGGACAAACTTAAGGCCATGTATGTTATGGGAGAAAATCCCGTATGCAATATCCCGAACTCCAATAGGGTTGAGGCAGTTTTAAGCAAGCTCGACTTCCTTGTTGTTCAGGACATCTTCCTGACGGAAACGGCAAAGCTTGCAGACGTGGTGCTCCCGGCGCTCAGCTGGGCGGAAAAAAGCGGTACATTTACGAATATGGAGCGCAGGGTCCAGCGGGTGAGAAAGTCTGTTCAGAGAGAAGGCATGGAAGATTGGAAGATCGTTGCCGAAATTGCGAAGAACATGGGATACGACATGAATTACGTTACGGCCGAGGATGTGTTACACGAAATTGCAAGAGTGTCTCCTCTTTACAGGGACCTCACTCTTGAGGATATTGAGAAAGGTCGCAATATCTATCCCTACAAAGGTGAGCCTTTGCGTGATGCAAAAGAAGCTATCGAGGTTCATAGCCCTGCTCCTCTGACCATGGAAGGCAAACTCTATCTCAGGCTCGAGCGTCCGCTTTTTCATTCAGGCACGCTGAGCACTCACTCCACCGCACTTCTGAACATATATCCCAGGGCAGTAGCGAGGATCAGCGCTGAGACGGCACAGGCGTTTTCTCTAAGGGATGGTGAGGTTGTGACAGTAAAGTCAGCAGCTGGTTCTATTGACCTGCCTGTTGTTATAAGCAAGGACGGGGACAGTTCAGCAGTTTGGATCAGTAATAATTTTGAAGGGGCCTCTGCCTTCCGGCTTACTGATTTCGTTGTTGACGCAGTGACCGGCGCGCCATGTATCGATGCCGTTGAGATAACCCTTGAGAAGGTGACTGCATGACTGAAATGCTTGCATCGTTCCTGATCCCTCTACTTATGCCGCTTCTGGGCAGGGAAATTGCGGACATGGCTGTAAATATTATCGTTATCCTGATTCAAATCGCTGTTGTGATAGGCGTTACGCTCCTGCATGTTGCCTATGCTACTTATTGGGAGAGAAAGGTCATCGGCCACATGCAACTGAGGCTTGGTCCGAGAGAGGTCGGACCTTTTGGACTGCTTCAGCCGATTGCAGACGGTGTGAAGCTCTTCTTCAAGGAGGATATCATACCGGCAACTGCTGATAAGCCGATATTCTATCTCGCCCCTGTGATTTTTTTCGCATCTGCCCTGACCTCGCTTTCGGTTTTGCCGTTTTTTGATGGTTTCGCTGTTGCCAATATCAATATCGGGCTGCTTTTTCTTCTGGCCATGTCATCGCTTGGGGCTTACGGTATTGTCATGGCCGGCTGGTCCTCCGGCTCCAAATACTCTTTTTTGGGAGGCCTGAGGGCTGCATCACAGGTTATCAGTTATGAGATTGCGATGGGTCTGAGCCTTGTCGGAGTCATGATCATGGCAGGATCGCTCAATCTTACCGAAATCGTAAGGGCCCAGCATGAATATCCTGTGGGGCTATATGCTGTTCCTCAGATACTGGGGTTCTTCGTATTTTTTGTTGCCATGTTTGCGGAGACCAACAGGCTTCCTTTTGACCTGCCTGAAGCGGAGAGTGAGCTGGTTGCAGGATATTTTACCGAGTACAGCGGGTTCAGGTTTGCCATGTTCTTTCTGGGAGAATATACGGGGATGCTGATTATGTCGTCCATCGGAGCGCTCTGCTTTCTCGGCGGCTGGACCTTGCCGGGGTTTATTATGAAGGCGCTCCCGTTTCTTTCAAGCCTTCCCCCCTTTGTGTGGGTTATCGTGTTCCTGGCGAAAGTGTATTTTTTCATGTTCCTTTATTACTGGGTGAGGGCCACCCTGCCCAGGTACCGTTATGACCAGCTTATGAACATCGGCTGGAAGGTGCTTATTCCGCTTGCCCTGGTAAATATCGTTGTTACCGGCCTTGCGAAAATCTGGTTCAGAGGAATGCCATGAAGACTGACAAGCTAATAAAGACCGTATTCTTTATCGAAATCCTGAAGGGGATGGCCCTTACCTTCAGGACGCTCTTTAAGCCTGCTGTTACGCGCAGATATCCGCTTGTGCCGGTCCCGGCAAAACCTGGATTCCGCGGGCTGCATGCGCTTGCCAGAGACGAAGCCGGGAAGATGAAATGCGTCGGCTGCGGGCTCTGCGGAGCTTACTGTCCGTCACAGTGCATACATATTTACACAACTGAGGGTGACGACCATAATAAAGTCGTTGACAGGTATGAGATCGATATTCTCAGGTGCATCTTCTGCGGGTTCTGCGTCGAGGCATGCCCTTTCGGAGCTATAACCCTGAGCGAACGCTATGAGTATGCAGATTACTCCAAGGAAAGTTTTTATATGACCAGGGAAAAGCTGCTAACGAACTGGGACAAGTATTTTGAAGGAGAAAAGGGCAGGCAATACTTCAAGGATTTCTGGCGGCCCTTGTCCGCTGATTTCAAAGGAAGCCCTGAACAGGCAATGTTCAGCAAGATCAAACAGAAGGGAAAGTCATAAAGATGTTGCAACAACTCTTTTTCGCATACTATGCAGTTATGATTGTCCTTTTGTCGCTGCTTGTTGTAACCAGGAGAAACCCGGTGCACAGCGTTATGTGGATGCTTCTGCTTTTTTTTCATATTGCAGGCCTGTATCTTTTCCTGAATGCCGAGTTTATTGCCGCTATCCAGGTGATCGTTTACGCGGGCGCCATACTGGTCCTGTTCCTTTTTGTCGTGCTGCTGCTGAATCTGAAAGAAGAGATAGCCGGCAGGCGTTTTGCCGGATCGTGGCCTGCCGGGCTCTTTGTTAGCGGGCTTCTGTTTATTGCCGTAACGCTCGCGCTCGGCTCATATGTACAGGGGCCGGTTGGAAAGTATTCGATCGATGTCATCAGAAGCGAGACCCATACAAAGGCGCTGGGCACACTCCTGTATACGGAATATCTGTTTCCGTTTGAGATAGCGTCCCTGATATTGCTCGTGGCTGTTGTCGGCGCAATAGTCCTTGCAAAAAGAAAGCTGAGGAGTTGATGAAAAGAAGCTTCGAGATTCAAAACTATAGATTAAGGAATTTTAAATTTTTAACTTTCAATCTTGAATTCTCACGGAGTGAGTTATGGTCCCTCTGAACTGGTATTTATTACTGAGCGCCGCGGTCTTCATGATAGGGATGTTCGGCTTCCTGACAAGGAAGAACATCATTATCATGTTCATGTCGGCTGAGCTCATGCTGAATGCCGTAAATATCAGTTTCATCGCCTTCAGCCATTTTCTTCAGGACCTGAGGGGGCATATATTTGTCTTTTTTATCATTACGGTAGCGGCGGCAGAGGCTGCCATCGGGCTTGCGATAATTCTCGCGCTCTTCAGAAACAAGCAGACAGCGCATGTTGACGAAATGAACGAGATGAAGGGATAGATTATGAACAGTCATGCATTGATACCATTCCTGCCGCTTGCCGCCTTTATGATCAATATTGTCTTCGGCAGGAAATATTTAAAGGAAAAGGCCCACTGGATTTCAATCCTTGCAGTGGCGGGCTCATGGGTCCTGGCAGTCACAGCGCTGATCGAGGTCCTCTCAGGCAGGAAGTTCAACTATGACCTTTATACCTGGATTCTTTCAGGCGGCTTCAAGGTATCTGTAGGGTTTCTTATCGACGAACTCACTGTTGTGATGCTCATTGTTGTGACGACCTGCAGCACATTGATCCATATCTATTCGGTCGGCTATATGCACGGCGATTCAGGTTATTACAGGTTTTTTTCATATCTTAGTCTCTTTACCTTCTCGATGCTCATGCTGGTCATGGCGAACAACTTCCTGCAACTGTATTTCGGCTGGGAAGGCGTGGGCCTCTGTTCCTACTTCCTGATCGGCTATTACTTCAATAAGAAGTCAGCCTCGGACGCAGGGAAAAAGGCGTTCATAGTGAACCGTTTCGGAGATTTCGGGTTCGGCCTCGGCATCTTTGTCATATTCCTTACCTTCGGCACTGTATATTATGAGCCGGTATTCAGCCAGGCCGGAAATTTTGCGGATGCAACAGTCCAATTTCTTGGATATGACGTGCATCTTATGACTCTTATTGCGCTTCTGCTTTTCTGCGGATCGATCGGCAAATCAGCTCAGATGCCTCTTCATGTCTGGCTGCCTGATGCCATGGAGGGCCCGACTCCGGTCAGCGCACTCATCCATGCTGCAACCATGGTCACTGCCGGTGTTTTTCTTGTCGCACGTTGCAGCCCGATCTTCAGCCTTTCGGAAACAGCGCTTATGGTCGTTGCCCTTACAGGCGCAGTGACCTCGCTCTTTGCAGCTACGATAGGCCTTGTTCAGAACGATCTGAAGAGGATTATTGCGTATTCAACCGTGAGCCAGCTGGGTTATATGTTTCTTGCATGCGGTGTCGGCGCGTATTCGGCAGGCGTGTTTCATCTGTATACCCATGCATTTTTCAAGGCGCTCCTCTTTCTCTGCGCAGGGAGCGTTATGCATGCGATGGGCGGAGAACTCAATATTCAGAAGATGGGCAACCTGAAGAAATACATGCCTGTGACCTACTTTACCATGCTTATCGCCTCGTTTAGTATTGCAGGCTTTCCAGGTCTGGCAGGCTTCTTCAGTAAAGATGAGATCCTCTGGCTTGCCTATTCAGGACCGAGCCCTGTCGGCAAACTTGTCTGGCTGATGGGTACAGCGGTTGCTTTCCTTACGGCTTTCTATTCTTTCAGACTCATATTCCTCACTTTCCACGGAAAATTCCGGGGGACCCATGAGCAGGAACACCACCTCCATGAATCTCCAAAATCCATGACCATACCGCTTATGCTTCTCTGTGTCGGAGCTGTAGCTTCCGGCTGGGTGAGCATACCCCATATCCTTGGCGGCCATGCGAACTTCGCAGAGTTTATGAAGCCTGTGCTCGGCCATGCTGAGGGGCACGGAACTCACGCGGAGGAGTGGATGGTAATGGCAATCTCAGTCAGCGTCGGTTTTGCCGGTATCGGTCTGGCCTGGTTTATGTATATGACGAGACCGGAATTGCCGGCCAGGATCTCGCAGCAGTTCAGCGCAGTGCATAGGGTCCTCTTTAATAAATATTATATCGATGAGCTCTATAGTTTTATTCTTATCAGGCCTACGATCTGGGTTGCGAAGAATATCCTTATCGGCATTACTGATGCCCGTATCATCGAGGCCGTTGTCAACGGTGTGCCGAACTCCATTGCTGCATTCAGCGCCGGCTTGAGAAGGGTGCAGACAGGGCTTATGCAGCATTATGCGACCATTATGGCGGCAGGCATCCTGATCATAGCTGCAGTAATGCTTTTGAGGTAGATGATGGAACAGACGATAAACAATACATCAGGTTTTCCGATTCTTAGCATGCTCATAGTTCTGCCGCTGGCAGGAGCAGCCCTCATACTTTTCATAAGCAGAGCGAATGACAGAGCGGTTAAAATGGTGGGCCTGCTTTTCAGTATCGCGACTTTTGCCCTGTCGCTGCCGCTTTTTGCGAACTTTGACAAGACAACGCATCTTATGCAGTTCGTCGAGCAACATGAATGGATACCATATCTGAACATGAACTACCATCTCGGGCTTGACGGCATCAGTGTACTCTTTGTGCTTCTTTCAACACTTGTCACCATTCTCTGCGTGCTTATTTCCTGGGAGTCGGTCAGGATGAAGACAAAAGAGTTTTTTATCTCCCTTCTTGTGATGGAAAGCGCGATGATAGGCGTATTCTGCTCCCTTGATTTCATGCTTTTTTATGTCTTCTGGGAGGCGATGCTTATCCCTATGTTTCTGCTCATCGGTGTCTGGGGAGGGCCCAACAGGATCTATGCCGCAATGAAGTTCTTTCTCTATACCCTCGTGGGAAGCGTCCTGATGCTTGTAGGTATCATCGTCCTTTACTTCTATGCCGGTCGGACATTCAATATCCTGGAACTTACGAACGCGGCCTATCCATTCAAGATGCAGCTTATGCTCTTCTGGGCCTTTTTTGCTGCCTTTGCGGTCAAGGTCCCCATGTTCCCGGTGCATACATGGCTGCCTGACGCTCATACCGAGGCCCCGACTGCCGGCAGCGTTATTCTTGCAGCAGTGCTTATCAAGATGGGCGCATACGGCTTCCTCAGGTTTTCGATGCCTCTCCTGCCTGACGCAACACGGGCCATGACACCTGTTATGCTGACCCTGTCGGTCATCGCGATCATCTACGGAGGCGTTATCTGCCTGGCCCAGACAGACCTGAAGAGACTTATCGCATACAGCTCAGTGAGCCATATGGGTTTTGTGACCCTCGGCATCTTTGCCCTGAATGTGCAGGGTATTGAGGGCGGAATTCTCCAGATGCTGAACCATGGCATTGTGACAGGCGCACTCTTCCTTAGCGTAGGCATTATTTATGACAGGACCCACACGAGGGACATTGCGGACTACGGGGGCGTGGCCTCGGTGATGCCGGTCTATGCTTCTTTCTTTATTGTCTTTACTCTTGCTTCGATAGGCCTGCCTGCTACGAACGGATTTGTGGGCGAGTTCCTGATCCTCCTTGGCGCGTTCAAGGCGAGCCAGTGGGCAGGGGTGCTGTCAGCTACCGGCATCATCATCGGCGCAGGCTATATGCTCTGGCTCTACCAGAGGGTCTTTTTCATGGAGACCAGCTCGAAGGTGGCGGGGCTCTCTGATTTAAACGGACGAGAGCTTGTTGCGCTGATGCCGATGGTAATTCTGATCTTCTGGATCGGTATTTATCCCAATGCGTTCCTGAGCTTCATGCACCCGACTGTCCAGCACCTGATTGAGAGGGTAAACAGCGGAGCAGGTCAGGCTGACATCCTGGGACTCATTAAATAAGAATTGAGAGACAAGAAATGAAAAACAGCGAATACAATAATTTCAGCCCCGGGGGTTCTGAATGCCTTTTGTAATGCCTGATCTTAATCCTGTGGTGCCTGAAATTGTCATGACGATCATAGCGGTCCTCCTGCTTATGGCAGAGCTGGTGATCAAGAGGAAGGAGACGCTCGCACTTCTTGCCATTATCACCGCGGGAGTTGTTTCCTTCACACTCATCGGCTCCATGGGAACAACCTTCAGCGGTATGTTCGTATCTGACGGGTATAGTACGTTTTTTAAGCTTATATTTATCGTGAATCTCATCCTCACTGTATTGATTTCTCCAAAGTACCTTGCAGTAATGCGTATCAACTTCGGGGAATACTACAGCCTTATTCTATTTTCCACCCTCGGCATGATGCTCATGGCATCCGCTGCCGACATTATTGTCCTGTATCTTGGGCTTGAACTCATGGCCCTGAGCACGTATATACTCGCCGGTTTTATCCGCTATGATATCAGGTCGAATGAGGCTGCGATCAAGTATCTGCTGCTCGGCGCGTTTGCTTCGGCAATACTTCTTTACGGCGCCTCCTTGATCTACGGCCTGACCGGGACAACCAATCTGAAGGAGATTGCTGCCTATATTGCAGGCCACAATCTGATATCCAACCCGGCGCTTACGCTCTCAATGATCATGTTTGCGGCAGCTTTTTCATTCAAGATCGCCGCAGTGCCGTTTCATATGTGGGCGCCTGACGCCTATGAGGGCGCGCCAACTCCGATTACGGCCTTTATGTCTGTGGGCCCGAAGGCCGCGGGTTTTGCGGTGCTGGGCAGGGTCTTTCTCACTGCCTTTGGTTCTGCTCATATGGATTGGGCCGCAATACTCATCCCGATTTCCATCCTTACCATGGCGGTCGGAAATATTGTTGCTCTTTCCCAGACGAACATTAAAAGGATGCTTGCTTATTCCTCGATCGCCCATGCCGGATACATGCTCCTTGGAATCATATCAGGCGGCCCTGTCGGCCTGGCAAGCGTGCTCAACTATATGTTTATTTATGCCTTTATGAATATGGGAGCTTTTGCTGTAGTGATCATGCTCAGGACAGAGGGGGCCAGGGGAGAGGATATCGCAGACTATGAGGGGCTTTCCAAAACCCATCCCATGGCAGCGGCGCTTATGCTCGTATTTATGTTTTCGCTTACCGGTATCCCTCCTATGGCCGGGTTCATGGGCAAATTCTATCTTTTCATGTCAGCTGTAAATGCGGGCTATACCTGGCTTGTTATAATAGCGGTATTGTTCAGCGCCATATCAGCATACTTCTATCTCAGGATCGTGATGCTCATGTATATGAAAGAGCCCAGGACAACGGTCGAATTGAACAGCTCACCTGCAATCGGTCTTGCGCTTGCCGTCACTGTTTCGGCAGTTGTCTTCATCGGTATCCAGCCCTCCATGGTCATAAATTTTGCCCGCCTCGCAGTAGCAGGTTTCTAAATAGAGTCTGTCCACAGACCCTGGGGAAGTTGCCTATAGGGAATAGGAAAATCCTTGGCTTTTGGGGTAGGATATAGCCATGAGAGGCCTTTGGTCTTCCTGTTTTTACGACTACACCCTGATATGGGTTTGTTCTGATGCGGCTTAAGCTCGGGCTGAAATATATTCTTGCGACTGCGCTTGTCCTTCTCATTGTCATGGGCATAACCCTCGGCATTATTGCCGGGAGGTATGAAGACCTTGTTATCGAGCAGACAAAAATTCAGGCCAAGGCGCTGTTTCAGCAGATCGTCATTACAAGAAGATGGGTCGCGGACCATGGAGGCGTTTTTGTGGAAAAACTGCCGTGGGTTGAGCCGAATCTTTATCTGAAAGACCCCCTTATGATCGACAGGGAAGGCAGACGTTATGTGAAGGAAAACCCTGCCATGGTAACCAAACAACTTTCCAAATATGCGCAGAGAGACAAGCTTTTTTCATTTCATATTACAAGCCTCAAGCTGATTAATCCCGAAAACGCGCCTGATGCCTTTGAGAGGTCAGCGCTCCGTGAATTTGAAGAAAGGAAGACCGGTGAAGCTTCCAGGATTGAGAAGATCGGCAGGGCAGTCTTTTTCCGCTATATGGCCCCCTTGTATGTTGAACAGGCCTGTCTTGAATGTCATCTGAAGCAGGGCTACAGGGTGGGAGATGTGAGGGGTGCCATCAGCATAAGCGTGCCTATGGATTATGCCTTCAGCGTTATAGCGACAGAGAGACGCTATATGCTGCTGGGCGGCCTTGCCACAGTCGCTGTTCTGATGATCGCCCATTATTTGATAACAAGGAAGATGGTCATCATGCCGATCAGCAGGATCAGGGCACATATGCTGGATTTTTCAGGACACGGGAATTCCGACGTGCCGGTCATTGAGACCGGCGACGAACTCGAGGACCTTAGCAGGTCCTTTGTAGCTATGGCAAAGGCCATAGACAGCTATCATGGATGTCTGCAGGAAAAGATAGAGTCAGCAACACAGGAGCTTATTGAAAAAAATAAAGCCCTGCTCAGACTGAACCGGTCAAAATCCGACTTTATAGCAAAGATTTCCCATGAGTTGAGGACGCCTCTGACCTCCATAAAAGGGGCAATGGACTATCTGTCTGTGCGCATGTCCCTTAAGGGCGATGGGGGCGGCGATGACGCAGCAGTATTTTTTGATGTAATCAAGAAAAACGCAGAACGGCTGATACGGCTCGTAAATAATATAATCGACTATGAACGGATTGAACTGGGAGAGTTCGGGATGCATTTCAGGGAAGTCCCGCTTAAAGAGGTTTTAAATGAGGTGAGCATCGGTTTCAGATCAGAGGCTGAGCAGAAGGGAGTGCGTATGCGGCTTGAGTCTGACGACGTGACCGTTTCTGCTGATGAGGACAGAATAAAACAGGTGCTGATCAATCTGATTTCCAACGCTCTGAACTTCAGCCCGGAATCCTCGGAAATAATAGTCTCTGTTAAAGAGGACAATGGTCACGCGCTTTTAACGGTAACGGATTCCGGAAGCGGCATTGCCGAGGGTGATATTCCCCTGATATTCGATCAGTTCTATTCAAAGGGAACAAAGAACGGCACAGGCCTTGGTCTTGCAATCTGCAAGGGCATTGTGGAGGCCCATGGAGGGCGGATCGGAGTCAACAGCGAGGCGGGCAGGGGAAGCAGCTTTTATTTCAGGATTCCTAAAGTTCGGACGGGTATTTATGGACAAGAAAAAGAAACTGCTTGTAATAGATGACGACCCTGATATTCTGAAGGTGCTCAGGGCGAATCTTGAGTTGTATGGGTATACTGCTGTTACGGCAGACAGCTGGACAAAGGCCAGGGCAATACTCGATGATCAGGTCCCGGACCTTATCATACTTGACCTGACGCTGCCCGATGGAGACGGCCTGGAGATATGCAGGCTGATTAAAGAAGAAAACCACAGGGTCCCGGTGATTATGCTTACAGCGAGGGACAGTATTTCCGACAAGGTGACCGGGCTTGAAAGCGGCGCTGATGACTATATAGTCAAGCCCTTTGAAACTCTTGAACTGATAGCCCGCATCAAGGCCTGTCTGAGAAGGAGCGTGCCTGTTGACAAGGCGCTCACTATAAACGGTCTTGAAATCGACATGAAGGCCCATCAGGTTACTTTAAATGGGAAGAATGTGGAACTTACCCCAAAGGAGTTTGAGCTTCTCAGCCTGTTTGCGTCAAACAGAGGGGAGGTAATAACCAGAGAGTTTATAAGGAAGAAGATATGGGGTGACGCGAAGCTCTATTCATGGAGCAGGGCGATTGATGTTCATCTGCAGCACCTCAGACAGAAGATCGAGGAAAACCCTTCAGAACCGGAATTTATTATAACCGTGGCCGGTGTGGGGTATAAATTCAGAGAATAATAATTGACGGCTTCCTGACGCGGTTTTACTCCCCACATGCAGCAATAAAGATACCCTCGCAAAAAGTCAAATTTACCCTATTGTTACATTCGGGGCCGACAATCCTCAAATCCTTTCAAGGGAGGCTCCTGCAAAAGTAAAAAAAACACAGGTTGTCATTTCGACCAAAGGGAGGAATCTTATGTTTATCAACACGATGAAAGATTCCTCATTTCATTCGGAATGACAGAATTGATACTTTTGCAAGAGGCTCAAGGTAACATGATTTATTCAGGCGCCTGAGAAAGTTTACATAATCTTTACACTCATTAACATCATATTTACCCCTGCCCAATATAGGATAAATATAGAATCATAAAAGGGGGTGAAGCTTATTAATTGAAGTGTTGAGAGGGCGTCGGCTGAGGGTTGAGTTAAAAAATGCTAATAATTAAACGAGGAGGGCCAGATGAAAAAGAAGTCATGCGCAGCTTTGATAGTATTTATAGTTTTTGTACTGATGGGCGGTATCTATTATTCGACTGCTGAGGCGGAAAAAACCTACAGGGAAGCGGAGATGAAAAATCCGATGGCAGAAAAACCAGTCAAAGCCGATACCTGTTATGGTTGTCATGCTACGGTCAAGGATCTTCACAAGTCAGGCAAACATTCCGGGGTAAATTGTTCAAAATGTCATAGCGGTCTCGAAAAGCACCTGAAAGCTCCAGGGCCGGACACCAGGCCTGTGACCAATATGTCGTGGGAGGCGTGCGGCCAGTGTCATAAGGAGCAGATCGACAGCTTCATGCAGAGCGCGTACCATCGTCCGGCAAGGGATGAAAAATCCCAGTTGACGAACAGGGCCCCGAATCCCTTCTGGGACAAGCTCATGTCAGGACATGGGTTTACCAAGGAACACGATCTGACCAGAAGCCACAACTGGATGCTTATCGACCACCTGATCGTAGACAGGGCATACGGCGGCAGGTTCCAGGGTAAAAACGGCTGGAATTATATTTTCGACAAAGGAAGGGCATGGGATGTGCTTTATGATACCCAGCCTGACAGCAAGGAGCATAAAACGTTTATCCCTCAATCAGCCGCTGCAGCCAACCCTGTCTGTCTGCAGTGCAAGACCCAGGACCAGATCCTGAAGTGGGCATACATGGGGGAGCCTGAAAAAGGAACGACCTGGTCCCGCACCTCGAATGTCGTTGAGTTTGTAAAGGACATACAGCATGGCCTGAACTGCTTTACCTGCCACGATCCTCATGCTGCAAAGCCCAGGATAGTGCGCGATGGCCTCATTCAGGCGCTCACAAGAAAAGAGGCTGACACTCTCTGGCACAAAGACCCCAGACGGACCGGCTTTAAAGTCATTGATATGGGCGTCAGGGGCTTTAAGCGGAAGATCGCCATCCTCGATAAATATGACACCAGGCTCCAGTGCGGCCAGTGCCATGTTGAGTATAACTGCAACCCTGGCACAGACACCAAGACCGGAGAGCCGGTCAAGATGACTGACCAGAGGACAAACCACTTTCCGTTCAAGGATGTATTCGGCCTCTATGACCACTACGTAACCCAGATCAATTTTCTTGATTTCAAGCATGGCCTGACCGGCGGACTTCTCTGGAAGGCCCAGCACCCGGAGGTGGAAAGTTACTATAACTCAAAGCACGGCAAGGCCGGCGTCGGCTGCGACGGCTGCCACACGCCAAAGATGAAGGCAAAGAACGGCAAGATATTCACCTCGCACTTTGCCGTTACTCCGAAGGTCCAGCTCAGGGAGACATGTCTGAAGTGCCATCCAAAGTGGACCGAGGAGATGGCCCGGTACTCCATCGATTCAGTGAAGGCCCATATAAGGGGCAAAATGAGGAAGGCTGAATTTTTCCTTTCAGCGCTCATTGATAAGATCGTTGAGGGCAAGAAGGCAGGCCTCGGCGATGATGTGATCAAAAAGGGGCAGGACCAGCATCTGAAGGCCCACATCCTGTGGGAATACTGGACAGCAGAAAACTCTGACGGCTTCCATAATCCGGAGATGGCCAGAGAGTCTCTGGCCAGGTCGATGAACGAGTCCCAGGCCGGCATTAAACTCATCAATGACGCGCTTGCAGCAAAGAAATAGTCAGTCCGGCAGAGGGGGGCGGGGCCTGGTCCCCGTCCCCTTCTGTCTGAGTTCAGGATATCAGTTATTCATAACCGGGCTTGAAACGGGGGAAACATGAAAAAAAATGTCATTATCATACTTTTCTTTTTCGCAGTAATTTCTGCTGGTTATGTATCAATCGGCCATGGCCACAACAACAGCGCTCCGAACTTTGAATGTATAAACTGCCATGAGGGAGATATTGTGCCGGGCATGGTGAAGATCACAGGTCTGCCGAAGAGCTTTGTGCCGGGCAAAAGATATGACCTGACCATTGTGATCACCAGCGATCACCAGAGTCTGGGCGACGTTGCCGGCGGTTTTGCGGTTGAGGTGACCTCCGGAGAACTGGTTGTAAAGGACAGAAAGAATACGCAGCTGAGCGACAAAATACTGACCCATACCCAGCAGGGCTCATCGCTCAGGAAGTGGTCCTTTATATGGAAGGCGCCGGGCAGGAAGGGTGAAGCAGGCATGAGCGTTATGGCAATAGCAGCCAATGGTGATTACTCATCCGCAGGCGACAAGGTGGGCTCTAACAGTTATTCGCTTGTTTCTGCCAAATAATTTTATATAAACCGACAGAACCTCTCCTAAGAGGGTATTGGAAGGAGGCTTCAGATGTATTTTAGCAGGCGGGATTTTCTCAAGGCGAGCGCTATTGCAACAGCAGCAGCTGCCGCTGGCCTTGCCGGACCCAAAGACCTTTTTGCTGCCTATCCTATAACATCAGTGCCTGTAGGGCAGTGCAGATTCTGTGCAGTTGGATGCACCATGGTTGCGGATTGCGAAACCGATGCAGCAGGCAAAGTAACACGAGTGGTAGCAATAAAAGGCGATCTCAAAAGCCCGGTGAATCGCGGAGTCCTCTGTACAAAGGGTTTTTATCTCCATAAGGCGATTGCTTACAAGGAAAGGCCCAAAGGCGCCCTGATCAGGAAGGAATGGATCAATCCAAAGACCGGCAAACCCGATCTTCATAACTCTCCCAGGGTCATACAGGGAAAAACGACAAAGGACCCTCGTGGGCTGAAACCTTCGGAAGTCGATCTGAAGGAGAACTTTGTCCTTGTGCCATGGGAAGATGCGATAGATTTTGTGGCAGACAGCGTGGAGAAGTCTGTCAGGGACAATGGCAAGCACAGCGTGGCTTATTATGGCAGCGGACAACTTGGGACAGAGGAGACACACATCATGAACAAGGCGTTCAAGGGCGGAGGCGCTATCGCAAACAATGCGATCGAGGGCCAGCCCAGGATGTGCATGGCGTCTGCTGTTGTAGGTTATCTCTATACCTTTGGGAAGGACGAGCCTTACGGATGCCTTGACGATATCGATGTGCCTGATCCTGATTTCGGTAAACATGCCGACACCTTTTTTCTCATCGGCAGCAACACTGCAGAGGCGCATCCAATACTCTTCAACAGGATGGCGGCCCTGAAGACAAAGAATCCGGACAAGGTCAAGGTGATCCTTGCTGATCCGAGGAAGACCCGTTCCGGAACGATCGCTGACCTATGGCTTCCCTTTGCAACCGGCAGGGACCTTGTACTGATCAACTCATTGGCGTATATCATCACCCACGAAATGGATGGCGCAAAGGCCGATATTGAAAAAGGGACTGTTACTGCGAAATGGAAATATCTCGACAGGAAATTTATCGAGCGGCATGTGAGTTTCGGCATCCATGAGGATGTGAAGAAGACCTGGATCAAGACAATCTACGGCGGGACGCGGGACGCTGCATGGGACCTTACCTATTCTGCAGAGCCGAGAAAGACCTACCCGAACCTC
Source organism: Thermodesulfovibrionales bacterium (assembly GCA_020056455.1). GTDB lineage: Bacteria > Nitrospirota > Thermodesulfovibrionia > Thermodesulfovibrionales > UBA6898 > UBA6898. The sequence continues at coordinate 17,679 of JAGVHR010000036.1, read as the reverse complement.
AAAAGCAAATATGCGTCAGAAGATGATGTTATGAAAGACCTTTATAAGGGGTTTGCCATATTCCTGAAGTTTCTTGAGGACTATAAGCCGGAGAAGGTGTCGGATATCATTTTTGAGGGCGAATCTCCGCTTGTCTATGACAGACCGACAAAGACCTGGAAAAAGATCAGCGGGCCTGAGGCCCTCCGTCTTGCTGCGAAATGGTATGCAGAGGGCTATACAATGTCAGCATGGTGCATGGGTGTCAACCAGAAACTCCAGGGCACATGGACAAATGCTTCTCTTCATATGCTGAATCTGATCACCGGCAAGACCGTAAAACCCGGCAGGCATTCCTATAGCTTTACCGGCCAGCCGAATGCCTGCGGCGGCATCAGGGCGCCGGGCGCTCTCTGCCATGCCTTGCCCTACGGACGGCTCGTGGCAAACCCTCTGCACAGGTCTGCGGTCGAGAAGATATGGGCTGACAGGGCGGCTGCATATATGAAAAAACAGGGCATGTCAGAGGCTGCCATCAAGAGCGAAACTGAAAGGATCAAGATCCACGACAAGCCTGGCCCCCATACCATCGAGATGTTCAGGAGGCTCGGAGCAGGCCAGATCAAGGTGCAGTTCATTTCAACCGTGAATGCCGGCCAGAGCCTGCCCTATGCCTGGCCATACCGGCTTGCCTGTGCAGCAGCGACCAAAGGCCAGGCCTGGCCGCTTGTGGTGACTCTCGAGGCGTTTCCGAATGCAACTACAATGGTTTCGGACGTGGTGCTCGGCGCGTCGAGCTGGTATGAAAAGGAGTTTGTCTTCGGTAACCTGGAGCGACGCTATCAGGTCATCAAGCAGGTGATTGAGCCCTATGGCAATACGATCCCGGACCATACGATCTTTGCCCTGATTATGAGGAGGCTTGAGGAAAAAGGGCTTGTCCCGAAAGGGCACATCTCACAGTTCTGGCCTGAGAAATATGACGGTGTTGACTGGATGAAAAAGACCATCGTGGCTGCAAAGACAAAGGAATGGAACAGGGAGTTCACGTCGAATATATGGGAAGAACTCATGACCCTGTCCAAAGGCACGGGCTATGACTTCAGCGGTATGAATAGAAAGATGCTGCTTGAGCAGAACCACGGATATCGCATCCCGCTTCCTGCTGAATACCATACCAGTGATGACGTGAAAAAACGATATGACAAATACCAGTCCAAGATACAGTATGCCTATCCCTATGACCCGCATATCGACAAGATAACCGCCGGTTATCTCAAGAACATGAAGGAATTCAACCCGGTTTACGGCGTATGGCTTGAAAAAAATCTCAATGATATGAAGGCGGATACTGAATACCACAAGGCAGAAAATGTTCCGAAGGGGTGGTATGCAAGCTTCTACAATTCAAATGCCTTTATCAACGGCATGATCGATATCCCGACTCCTGACGGCAAGACCCGTAAGGCGCCTGGCTGGGACGGCCGCGCAATCGCCTGGGCCAACCCGTGGTGGGCCTGCAAATTCGATGGGAAGCAGTTCGTGAAGCATAAAACCGTCGAAGTATTAGAGCGGAAATTCAATCCCGCAAAGGTGAACGACAACAGCGCCGCGCCTTACGACCAGATAACAAAGTTTACTGCAAATGTCATCGGAGATCCTGAGAAGGACATCAACGCCCTGAAAAATATCGCCCTGAGCCCTGCAGAGTTTCATAACCTCCGGCATGAGTATACAAAGGCTGATGGCAGTAAACTAATGATCATAGACACTACTGACTACAAATACGGGGCTTGTACAGGCAGGGTGGTGGAGCACTGGCACACAGGATCAATGACAACGAGGGTGGCTGAGCTTGCGCGGGCAGTCCCCGGCGCATATGTTGAGCTGAGCGAAATTCTTGCGAACAAACTCGGGATCAAAAACAACGATGCAGTTATTGTCGAGTCGCCCAGGGGGAAGATCCAACTCCCAGCCAAGGTCCTTGACCCTGCAAGACATACTGGAGGCCCGAGGCATGATTATGTTTTTGTGCCATGGTTTGACGAGTACAAGTTGATAAATATGATCATGAGGGATTCTTTTGATCCCTTCAGCTTCCAGGCAGACTATAAGATGTTCGCAGTAAAGATCTATAAGGGCAAGACAAGGTCTGTCCAGGCTGAGCCAGGTAAGATCATTGTCTGACAAGCCGCGGCAAAGGGTCCGGGAGGCCGGGGGCAAACACCAGGCCCTTGGACTTTTTGCTGACACGGCCATGCAAATTACACGAAGGGCCTTTCTCGGGTTGTCTGTTACCGGCAGTGCCCTGGCGCTTTTTGGAAGTGCGGTCTCATGCTCAGATCAGCCTCCTGACTCCGGTGAAGGAGTTGCAGGTCCGCTCTCCATCTTTCCGGTGGGCGGGTCCATTCGACCGCCCGGGGCACTCCCTGAAAAACAGTTCAGGGCAAAATGCATCAGCTGCGGGGTCTGCGTAAATGTCTGTCATGTTATGAAATACGATGCTGTTGCTGTTGCGGGGCTTAAAGACATCAGGAATTTCGGCACGCCGCAAATCAGGGACATGAGAGACTTCCCCTGTGCCCTATGCATGGAATGCCCCGGACAGTGCCCCACAGGCGCGCTGAAGAAGACGGAAAAAGAGAAGGTCAGCATGGGGATGGCGCTTATCGATTTTTCTCTCTGCTTTGGCTGGAACGGAGATGTCTGCCTTTCCTGCAGCAAGGCCTGTCCAATGGGAGGTAGTATATTTGATTTTTATAACGGTGAATGGGGCAACCAGCCCTATATCAACGACAACTGCGTCGGGTGCGGTCTTTGTGTAAAATACTGTCCGCTTGGCGGCTCGGCCATCAAGGTCGTGACAAAAAAGCAGTATGAGCGGGTCAAGGGGCAATATGTTGCTGACTCCCGAAAACTCATGGCCATGCAGGGTGAGCAGAGGTATGCAATTGTATATGGACAGAACCTGCCTCAGATTATGGCAAAGGGAAGGCTCGTTGAGCGTGAATACCGTTAAAAACAATGACGACTCAGATATGGCAACTGACAGATTGAAGCATTCAGGCCCCGAGATTCAGGCTCCCTCATCTGTTGTCCGTCAGTCGTCTCTGAAGTTGTCAAGGCTGAGGCGGTTTGTTGCGCTGGGCATAATTATGCTTTTTCTTTTGCAGTTTGTGAGGATAAAAATCCTTGTGGGAGGGCTTGGCGGTTCTGTTGCAGTATGGTTTGTGAAAATCCTTGACGTCTTTGCTTATACAGAGAGTCTAACGGCGTCAGGAGATTTTACCCTGGCTGCCTTCGGAGCTGTAGTGCCTGTTCTTGGTATGTATCTCATACTTGGCAGGGCTTTTTGCGGCTGGGTCTGCCCTATGGACTTTCTCTTTGAAGTCATCGGGAAGACGGGAAGAAAGCCTCGTAAAACTCCGAACATATCCCCTGTTTGGGGGTATGCGGTCGTAGGGAGTTTTCTCATTGCTTCAGGGGTGATGGGTGTCCCGGTATTTACCAACTATTTTTCGCATCTGACAAATTTCTTCAGATTTCTTACCGGAACAGTTTCTTTTGGGCTTGGATTTCCTGTTGAGCCGGAGGTTATTGTGTTTTCAGGAGGGACAATAGCCGCACTTCTTGTCCTGGAATACTTCTTCCCGAGGTTCTGGTGCAGGGGGCTCTGCCCGATCGGCAGGATATACGGTCTTTTTAACAAGGTGAGCCTTTTGAGGCTTGCCTTCACAGAGGGAGTCTGCGGGGAATGCAGCCTCTGCGACCAGCAATGCTACATGGGGGTGAAGATCGCGAGGAATATTGACCGGTCTTCTCTCAGGGACGTTAATTGCATATACTGCGGCAGGTGTGCCGAGGGATGTGCCACAAAGGGTAAAATCGTCAGCTTAAGGTTTTGGAGGTGAATATGATCTTTGCGAGCGGATTTGTTGAAGCAAACGCAGTGGAGGATGTAAATCTGGTTATCCAGGGATTTCAGACGCGGAATGTGGAGTTAAGCGGCGTCAATGCCGAAAAGGTCATTTTCCTGATCGAACGGGAGACCGCGACTGAGGTAAAAAACGAATTGGAGGCTCTCAATAGCGTAGCAGGAGTCAGGAGTGTCCAGCTTACCTACTTTAGTCTTGAAGGCAGCGATGAGGACATGGAGAATATGCCTTCCCCCAATTCCTGAGCAACGGTGGACGCAATGGGCTGGAGGACTGACGAAAGGCACATAAAGGACACGATAGGGCTGATTGTGCAAACAGAGGAAGGCGCTTCTGCGGAGCTGGCGCTCTCACTTGCGATGAAGGCCCATGTCAGCATCCATGGAGTTGTAGGGAACCGGATAGCGCTTCTGATGGATACGGACGATATCCATGTCATAGCAAACACCGCCAGGGAGATCCAGGCGCTGGAGGCTGTGATCAGCGTGCATCCGATTTTTTCAAGGGATTCACTGCCTTTTTAAATGCCCTGGGAGACGGGGGTAATAGGTTATCAGCGCGAACTTCGAGCAATAGAAGGTTTAGTCAATTTGCGTGGTATACTGGGGATAAAAGGAGGCTACATGATGAACGCAATCAAGCTGGGTATAAAAACAGAGACTGATGCCATTGTCTTTTACCGGCAGGCTGCCGGTAAAACGAGCCATCCCTTTGGGAAGAAGATGTTTCTTTCGATCGCGGAGGATGAGCAGCAGCATCTTGATGATCTGAAATGCATCATGGAAGGTCTGGATCTAAAGGTGCGGGAGGTTTTGAGCCCTCTGAAGCATATTGAGACAGCTTTCGAAGCGCATAAAAATGACCTTGTTTCAGGTATCGGCGCGACCACTGACGAGATCGAGGTCCTCAGCATTGCCATGGGTATGGAAAAAGAGAGCGCTGATCTCTACAGAGGCCTGCTCAATGACGTGCAGTCTCCAAAGGAGAAGGCGCTTTTCGAGCACCTCATCAGAGCGGAAGAACAACACTTTCGTATATTTTCCAATACATATTCTTTCCTCACTGATACGGGCAACTGGTTCATGTGGGAGGAGCATAGCATGGTGGATGGCGGTACGCCTTGGGCGTAAATCCCTATCAGAAAACAGTTACGCAAGGAGGGACCTGTTATGGATAAGCCTGTTATTGATTATGAAACGTGCATAGGTTGCGGTTCCTGCCCGGAGGTCTGCCCGGAGGTATTTCAGATGAGGGATGATAAGGCCTGGGTTGTTGGCCCTGACAAATGCAGCAGCTGCAACTGCCAGGAAGCTATAGACATCTGCCCTGTTCAGGCGATCAGCTGGAGCGACTAATGGGTTGGAGAAGGCAAGCAGGGAGAGATTTGCCGATCCCGGACTTTTTGCGAACCCGTCATTTATTCAGGAGCCTCACAGCGTCTTTTGCGAAGTAGGAGAGTATGAGGTCTGCGCCGGCCCGTTTGATGGATATAAGCAGTTCCATCATGGCTCTCTCTTCGTCTATCCACCCGAGCTTTGCGGCTGCCTTGATGCAGGAGTATTCGCCGCTTACATTATAGGCTGCAACAGGGACTTCAAAGCTCTCTTTAACATCAGAGATTATGTCGAGATAGGTCATTGCCGGCTTGACCATGACGATGTCAGCGCCCTCCTCGATATCAAGGGCGACTTCCTTCAGCGCCTCTCTCCTGTTGGCAGGGTCCATCTGATAAGTGCGCCTGTCTCCGAACAGCGGTGTTGATTCTGCAGCCTCTCTGAAAGGGCCATAGAACGCAGATGAGTATTTTGCGGCATAGCTCATAATTGGTATTTCAGGAAATCCTTCTTCATCCAGTGCGAGTCTGATAGTCTCGACCCTGTTGTCCATCATGTCGGAAGGAGCAACCATATCAGCGCCGGCCTGAGCATGGGAGACAGCTTCTTTTGCGAGGAGTTCAAGTGTAGGGTCGTTCTGGACGTCGCTGTCTTTCACGATGCCGCAGTGGCCGTGACTTGTATATTCGCACATGCAGACGTCAGTAATGACATAGAGATCAGGCACTTTGTTTTTAATCGCCCTGATCGCTTTCTGGACTTCGCCATGAGGGTCAAAGGCACCTGATCCGATCTCGTCTTTTTGCTCAGGAATGCCAAACAGGATGACCGCGGGTATACCGAGCGAGAAGACCTCTTTTGCATGTTTCGTGACCATATCCACGGACTCCTGATAGCAGCCCGGCATGGACTTGATCTCCCTGCGCACGTTTTTGCCGAAGGTGACAAAAAGCGGATAGATAAAATTATCCGGAGAAAGAGAGGTTTCCCTCACCATTCTCCGGATCGTTTCGTTTTTCCTGAGCCTTCTCGGCCGCTGATATGGAAACACGTGATGATTTGCTATTCGCAGCCGCTGCAGCCCGAACCGCAGGACGGAGCAGCTCCGCCGCTGCTATTGATGACAAACCCTTCACCCTGCTCGTTTTTTATAAAGTCGATCTCTTTGTCACCCAGACTTTCCATTGATTTGTTGTCGACAAAGATTTTAAGACCGTTTTTTTCTACAGTATGGTCTCCTTCTGCGGCTTTCTCGTCTATGTCCATGCCGAAGCTTGGCCCGCAGCATCCGCCGCCCTGAACGAATATCCGCAGTCCCCATCCTTCCTTGCCTTCAGCTTTTAATATCTCCTGGGCCTTTTCTGCAGCCATATCTGAAACTTGTAACATAGTAACCTCCGTTAAATTGTTTCTTTTAGAATAAGAAAAAGGTGGTTTAAAAAGCAATTTTTTTGACCGCAGGAGCCGGCGCAGGGGAAATAGACCGTGCTTTCATGGTAAAGTATTCTGCTTCAGAGGCGGCATCGCTATAAGAAAGAGCAGGTAAGGACAACGAATGAAAATACTCGTCACCGGCGGCGCAGGATATATTGGAAGTCATATGGTCAGGACCCTTGGGGAAAGCGGACATGATGTTGTTGTATATGACAACCTTTCGACCGGTTTCAGGGAATCGGTCCTTTACGGAAGGCTGGTCAAGGCGGACCTTGCTGACATGACAGCCATGGATGAGCTCTTTAGCCATGAGAAGTTCGACGCTGTTGCACACTTTGCGGCGCATATTGTGGTTGATGAGTCTGTGAGAGAGCCGGTAAAATATTACCGGAATAATTTTTCCAATGCCCTGAATCTTGTCGAGGCCTGCCTGAGGCACGGCGTCAATACATTTCTTTTTTCCTCTACAGCAGCAGTTTATGGCATGCCTGTTGCCGTGCCCGTATCAGAAGAGGCGCCGCTTGTGCCTATTAATCCGTATGGGTGGTCAAAACGCATGGTCGAGCAGGTTTTGCAGGATGTTAGTCATGCAAGCGGCCTGAGATATGTCTCCCTGCGTTATTTTAATGTTGCGGGCGCTGACGCAGAGACGAGGCTCGGGCAGAAGTATAAGGATGCTACGCATCTCATCACGGTTTCACTCAGGACTGCCCTTGGCCTTAGAAAGGAGCTTAATATATTCGGCACGGACTATGATACCCCTGACGGAACATGTGTCCGCGACTATATCCATGTGGATGACCTGATCAATGCTCATATTCTGGCCCTGGATTACCTTTCCAAAGGCAAGCCCAGCAGGGTCTTCAACTGCGGATATGGGCATGGCTACTCTGTCAGGGAGGTTGTGGAGAAAGTCAAACAGGTCACGGAGATTGATTTTGCCGTGCAGGAGGCAGGCAGGAGGGAAGGTGATCCCTCGGTCATTGTGGCTGACTCTGACAGGATTAAAAGAGAACTCGGCTGGATGCCGAAGTACGACGATCTTGACTATATCATCAGGACTGCATGGGCCTGGGAACAGAAGCTCCACGGGACTTTATAGTTTCAGCAATACCATCCCTGATACAGGATCAAGTTCTCTCCTGGCTGTTACGCCTTCAATTTCAGTTATTACCGCCTCAAGAACAAGAAAGGTCTCGGAGTCTGCCCTCAGGCAGCCGACCTTTACCATGTCCTTTTTGCCGAAAGCGCCATGGAAATGGACCTTTGGCTCATCATCCTGCCAGAAGATAGTGCCGGAACCAACGACTTCATGGCTTTCGCCGAGTTTTTTCCAGACCGGTTTCGGAGGGAACTCGTCTGTTTCAGGCCCCACTACAAGACTGCCTTCTCTCATGCCTCCGACGAGGTGAAAGATGGCTGCTCTGATATTTTCTTTCTTTGCGATGCTGACGAGGCTTGAGATGATGTCATCCCTGTCCTCAAACCGCACGACAATAACTCTTCCAGGGTTTCCGATCTGATATTTCATATCTGCTCCTTCTCGAGAGTATCTCTGACAGAGTATATCCTCAGGTCTTTGTCTTTGCCCTTTACTCTCACTGTGTCCGTGAACATTATTTCAATATGCCCAACTCTGCCCTTGCTGATAAGTCCACTGATCTGTTGCTGCGTAAATTCGGTTATAAGGATCTTTGCTTTGTACTGTCTTGTCAGTTTTTCTACACGGGCAGCTATATTAACATGATCTCCGATAGCAGTGTAATCCATCTTCTTGCCTTCTGCCCCAATATTGCCTATTACGACTTCTCCTGTGTTTATGCCCAAGCCTGCGTTCAGGACCTCCTTCCCCTCTATCGCCCATTTTTCCCGAAGTGATGAGAGCCTCTTCGACATATCGAGAGCGCACCTGATAGCTCGTTCAGCATGGTCGAACTGGTCAACCGGCGCTCCCCAGAATGCCATGATCTCATCCCCGACAAATTTGTCCAGAGTCCCGTCCCACTTAAAGATGATATTTGTCATTTCCGTAAAATATTCATTGAGTATAGCCACGACTGCTTCCGGAGAATTTCTCTCAGATATGCTCGTGAAGCCCTGGATGTCCGAAAAAAGGATTGTGACGGTTTTCTTTTGGCCGCTCAGGCCGGCCTTCTCAGGGTGGCTGATCACCTCTTCAACGATTTTCGGTGACACATAACTTGAGAAAATCCGCCTGATCTCTTTTGCCTTTTTTTCCTCGAGAAAATACTTGGTGACGGTTGTTCCTGTAAAAATAACGAGTATATTTGAAACAGGATAGACGACGTTGATCCATAGGCCGTAAAAACTGAAAAATATCTGGGCTGCTGTGAGATATCCCAGGAGTATCAGGAACGAATAGAGGGTTGCCTGCAGGGCCTGCATTCCCGGCAGCAGAAGAGCCAGGAAAAGGCCTGCTGCGAGTGTGGCGAACATATCAACGCCCTGAGAGGTTTTTGTTATAAATCTATTGTTGACAATATTTTCGGTTACTGTGGCATTTTTTTCAGCGCCTGGAGTATTGGCGGAAAAAGGGGTTGTAATAATGTCATATGTTGCTATGGCAGATGTGCCGAGGAATACGATTTTGTTATTAAAAAAAGAATGGTCTATTGTCCCATTGAGCACATCCGAAGCTGAAACATTCGGGACCGAATTTTCAGGCCCCAGATAATTAACAGGCATTCTGCCCCCGAAAGGGGCGATATGAATAAATCTGCTGCCAAGTCCGATGCCTCTTCCCATATAAAGGACCATTTCATCCATAGGCACGTCCAGCGCTATTCGCGCTGCCTGAAGCGCCAAAGATGGATAAAAATCCCCATTGTATCCGAGAAAAGGGACTTCCCACACTGTTTTTCCATCAATGTCCTTGAGGTTGTATACATGACCCAACTGAGCGCTTTGCCCGATTACCTGTATCGGGGGAATGATCCTGTCTGCCAGTATGGGCGAGCCGAGTTTCATGTCTTTGACCTTGCGAATCGTTGCATCAAGAGCGTACTCCGGGGCATCAGGCCCTCCCGTATCAGTACTGGTTTTTGGCACATTGAAGCCTGTAGCCAGTACAACCTTTGCAGAATGAGGGGCCATAGAATTGCCAAGAGAAGTATCACTTGCAGCATCCTCATTCTCAGGAAACAGTATATCGATTGCGAGTACCTTCGGGGACTGATCAAGTATTTCAGAAATCAGCCGGGCCTGTATTTTTCGCGGCCAGGGCCAGCGTCCGAGCTCAGACAGACTTTTTTCGTCGACCATGACAATGACGATATTGTCCGGAGTATGCGGTTTGGCGATAAGGTTTCGTATCTGAAACCGGTAGATGAGGGTCAGGGATTCAATACGCTCCTCGATATATTTCGGATTGACCGCTGCAAGCCAGACGAACAATGCTATGGATGTGAGGCTTATAATCAGGCCGGTACGATTAACAGGTCTCAGTGATATCATTCGGTACAGAACAGAAGAATGCCTGAGATGAAAGCATTTCTCCTTTTACCATGTGAGGGGGCCTTACCTGGGAATTTACTTATTGAGCCTGGGGCTGGGTAGCTTTGGCTTCAGCTCGACCGGAGGAACAGCAGGAGGAACGGCAATTCCGCTGTCATATCTGCGTCCGCCGCTGCCGTCCTGCGGCACATCCATGACAGGAGTATCAGTAATGTTCGTATCGCCGAGAAGCTGACTCTTCAGTTCATCAGGAATCCGTTCAGGTGCGGTTGGCGGCTTCCCGACATCAATACAGCTCATATTGTCTTCAGAAATCGCAGATGTGCCCTTAATGGAAGTATCCCGGTTGCTTGCGTCAACAATGCCCCTGAAAACAGCGATGCACGATGAATCCTGCTTTGTCCATGCAACGAGTACAGTGCCACGGGCAGCGGCAACCGCAGTCGGAGTCTGCACCTCAAACTTGTTCTTTCCGACAATTACCCTAACCTTTCCGTCAATCAGGTTAAATACGGACTGGCCCCTCTTCTTATCATCGCCAAGAAGATACTCTCTGACCATAAGCCTGGATCTTTCTCCGAGAGTCAGCATGCTGTCGTCAACAAAAAGTATCTTGGCCCTTGAATCCGTGTCAGTTTCTACTGTGTCCGCCAGCACAACACTGTCCCGTATGGCAACCGGATGGATAATGCCGGCCCTTACAATAGAGGCCTTGCCCTTCAACGCTCTGACCTCTCCGGCCTTGTCGGCTGCCATGGTCACAGCAGAAATGACGGTAAAACATGCTGAGAAAAATAGAAGTCTAAAATATATGTTTTTCATTAAAACCTCGCTGTGAGGAAGATTCCTGTTATTGCTCGGTCATAAGAATAAAATGACACGCTTGAACTATTTATGATAAAGGATTGATTGAGACTGACGGAAAGGACAGGTGTAATTGGTCGCACAAAATAGAAGTTAAAGGTCCTGGTAATATCCTCCCTGTTCTGGACAAGCGGAGGAGAAACCAAAATCAGGGTACCATAGTTTTTGTTATGATACTCGAAATTCGCGCCGACCGACCATTTGGACTGATAGTTATAGTCCACTGAAGCGGCAATCTTGTTGCCTGTATAGCTAAAAACCTCGTCATGGGTATTATTGTCGTCATAATAGTATGCCAGGGTGAAGAAAAGATTGTTTGTTGCGGAGATCTTCTGCTCAAAACCTATGGCATGGTAGTTGCCGCTTCTGTCATTGTTATTTTCAACAAGTTCGTGATCAAAGAAGCTCTTTCTCTCATAATTATATATTAGCCGTAGAGGCATCCTGTTGATAAATGAGAGACGGACAGCCGGGCTGACCGTATGAACTGCAGAATAACGATCCCCTCCCAGAAGAGTGTAATTCAGAAGATATCTGGCCTCAAAAGCAATGTCCTGGGCCGGGCTGAATTCCGCTTTTAACCCGAGCTCATGATTATGGATATTGAAATCCGCAGCATGTGTATGAAGGCTCTGATATATGGAATAAAAAGCCTCAGTCCGAATCGGGGCATCGGTCAGGAGCATAGAACCCCTGAGAAATACTACCATGCTTGAGTCAGCCCCCTTTGATGCAGAGACGTTGATGACCGGATCGTCTTCAGAAGGCCGCAGCGATACATTGCTGTCATATTGCAGTCCTACAGTGGCCTGAAGCGAATACCGTTTAGTCTGTTGCCGCTGCTCAATGCTCCCCATAAATCCCGAAGCCGATGAGTCCAGCAAAAGGTCAGACGATTTTTGCTCCGCACTTTTGAAGTATTCTTTTGATTTGGAATAGTCTCCCAGCTTGTAGTAGATGACGCCAAGTTCATAATGGGTCCGTGGAAGGTCATATTGCCTGCCGGCAACATCCAGGAGAGCGGCTTCCGCTTCTTTGAGTTCACCTTTTCTGCTTAAAGCGATGCCGAGCATGAGCATGGCCCCAGGATCATCCGGATAGGACCTAAGCAACTCACGGAAGATGGCTGTTGCCTCATCATATTTTTTGCTGTCGATCTTTGCATTGCCTTTTGAGACGGCAATCTCGTAGTCCGGGGTCATCTCAGCAAATGAGCTCCGGACCTGAGAAAATAGCAACAGGGCTGAAACGAATAAGGCCGAAATGCTGATTATTATAGGAGTTGTAGTTTTCATATGGGTAAAAAATAGCAGGGAAGAGCGATAATGTCAAGTGTTTTGTGACTTTTTGCAATCATCCGGAGAAGTCAGCGCCTTCAGCATCTATTGCATTCCGCATGCGACTCCGGACGATCTCCCCTGTGCTGCCCTCAGGCGAATATATGACACGCTCCATCTGTCCGTCAGGCCGCGTTCTGTAGCGCTTCATGTTGTCAAGTACAGGATAGTATTGTCCACCGATGTCCTCATAGAGATCTACGCGGAAGAGTTCTTTTGCCCCTTCAGGCAATTCGCCGTATGCGATACCAAGGAGACCGGACTTTTCGTATACCTGATGCAATCCATTGCCGTTACGATAGCCTGCAAAGTATCTGCCTGCTTCCTTATGGTAGATATCGGCGTCCATTTTGAACAGCCTGTTGCCGACAGCCTCGAAAAAGTCGGACCCCATGATTCTGAAGATTTTTTCCGTGTCACCCAGGGCCCACGTGGAGGTGATTTTATCCGGGCTGTGAGTGAGAATGACACGTGCCTTTGAGAGGGTGGTATTCACAAGGTTTTCGTAGTCTGTATGAACGACGCTGTTTTGAGCTGAGATATCATGGATGACGATCCCTTCCTCAAAGGACCGGACCGCCTCCAGGTAGCGCTCCTCACTCCAGATACGTTGGATATAGTCGTTGATATCGCCGTGGATGACGCCTACTGCATCAAATTCTCTCCTGCTCATGCTGAGATGCTGCTGCCGCTTCTTTTCACTGAGAGATTTCCACAGACGTTTGTCGTGATGGGTATCAGAGCTGAAAGTGAGGGTCTCCTTTTGCGTTCTGATCCTGATGCCTAATGACGAAATCCCGTGCCAGACAGGCGCCTTTACAGGCTCGATCACAAACCCTTCCGGGTCTGCATAGATGTTCTGCTGCTCCTCGTAGAAGGCCGCTGACGAAAACGGATAGAAGTGCTCAGGTTCGACCCAGTCGCCGCTGACTTCATCACGAAAGAGCATCCTCAGCCTGCCGGTTTTTCTGCTGACAACGACCTTTGCTTTTTCCGGACCGAGAGGATTTCCACCAGCGTCCACAACGGCCAACTGATACCTCCCTTTTCCTTCATCAATCTTTGCGATTCGATACAGGGCTTTAGGGCCGAGCATGCGATAATCGATGAAGTCCTCCCAGGAGACGTCGATAACTGTTTCGGCATCCTCGCTGAGGCTTCTGTCAAGCGACGGCAAAGAGGCCCTGATCAGTTCATCATGCACATCCTCGGAAGTCATGAGAAGAGTCTTGCGGCCTGACGTGTAGCGGTTGAAAAGGGAGAGGTCCGTAAACCAGCGTTTGTGGTCGTCGTGACAATGCGTGATGATGACTCGTTGTATATTTTTAAGGCCGTCTCCGCCGATTTGCTGGAATAGCGGGGCCCCGCAATCGAGCAGGAAGCTTGTATTGCTTATTGTGATCAAATACCCGATGCTTTTGCCCATGCGCGAAAAAGGGCCGAAGTCCCCAAGGAAGCGGACGATGATTCCGTCAGTCATCTACTCACGCTATCGGCGCTCTGACCGGCAGCAGCCCGGCGTTTTACCAAAAGGTCATGGATTGCAGGCAATGCTTCAATTGCTGCTTTCTCACCTTCGATAATAGCCTCATGGCGTTTATCAAAATCAGAGGCCCCGATGCGGCCAACCCTCGGTCTGATAACCACATTGGCTTTTGCAAGCTGGATGGCAGAGAGCTTTGAATGCATAATGCCTATTGCCTGCAGGATGGTTTCCACAGTCCCCTCAGGTTGCCTTGTGTCAATATCAGCCGAGATATCCACTGCGATAACAATATCAGCCCCGAGCCTCCTTGCCGCGTCAATTGCAACCGGGCTTACAACCCCTCCGTCAACGTACATCCGGTTGTCTATCACAACAGGCCTGAAAATTCCAGGTATGGCACAACTTGCCCTGACAGCAGTGCCGGTATTGCCGCGGCCAAAGACAACCTCCTGGCCGTTCTGTATATTGGTAGCAACTGCGTAAAAAGGGGTTTTCATCTTTTCAAGAGGGGTATTTTGCGTTAAAGTATTGATATACTCCTCAAGGCGTTCTCCTTTGATAAAACCATTGTCAGGCACTGTGAAATCCGCTATATTCGCTTTTTCAAGACTGAGGGCCATCTTCTGGATCTGAAACGCGTTATACCCATAGGCATAAAGGCTGCCTACAAAACTTCCAGCGCTTGTCCCTATTATCATATCAACAGTGACCCTGTTGCTTTCCAATATTTTCAGAACACCTATATGGGCAAACCCCCGCGAGGCCCCGGCGCCCAGAACAAGGGCTACCTTTGGCTGCTGGAGAGGCTGCTGTATTGCGGACTGTACACAGGCAGACAGCACGAGGGCCGGTAAAAGAAGGAGCCCGAAAATAAACGCCTTATGCTTTGCAGCGCCGATCATGATAAACAGGGATTTCCGTAAGCGTAAGTATTCATGAATGTTTTATTATAAAGAATAGCTCCGGGTTTATCGAATACGCTACGGTCAATCCTGCAATCCGAAGATTATCTCCCTTTCCTCCATATCAACCCTGTCTATCCTTACGGTTACATCCTGCCCGATCCTGTAGGAACGGCTGGTATGCCTGCCGTGAAGCCTCATGGTCCTTTCGTTGTACTGATAGAAATCGTCGTTCATGGAAGAGACATGGAGGAATCCCTCGACATAAAAATCATTCAGCCTTATCTTCAGGCCATAGGAAGAGATTCCCGTGACCTTCCCGGAAAAGGTGTCGCCGACCTTGTCCTTCATGAACCATGCCCGCATTGCCTTGATCACCTGGAACTCAGCATCGTCAGCGGCCCTTTCCGTTCGCGATGAAGTGAAGGCGATGTCAGGGAGCATGGCTTCAAGTTCTTTCCTGCGCTGGTCTGATAAGATCTTTTTTGTCAGGACCTCCCGAAGGATCCTGTGTACGACCAGGTCAGGATAGCGCCGGATGGGCGACGTGAAATGGGTGTATGACTTAGAGGCAAGGCCGAAATGGCCGACATTCGAGACCGAATATCTTGCCTGCTTGAGGCTTCTCAGCACAATATAGTTTATGATCTCTTCCTGGGGGGAGTCCTTGATGGATTTCAGGATGCCTGAGAAATCCTTTGCAGTGAAGGTCTTCCCCCTCGTTTTTGTAAACTGCCTGACTATGGTCAATACATCCTCAAGTTTCATGGGGTCAGGTTCTTCATGTATCCTGTAGACGCAGGGCAGCCCGAGGCCTTCAATATGCTCTGCGACTGCCTCATTCGCCGCGATCATGAACTCTTCGATGATCATGTGCGCAAAATTCCGTTCAGCCCTGATGATAGCTTCCGGGTTTCCCTGCAGATCGAGCAGCACCTCGGGTTCCGGCAGATCAAAATCAAGGCTCCCTCTTTCGAACCTCCTTGTTCTTATGACGCTGCATAGTTCAGCCATCAACTCGAAATCACTGAGGAGAGGGTCGTATTTTGAGCGCTCAGCCGGGTCCTGGTCGACTATGATCCGACTGACTGATGTATAGGTCATTCGCTCATTGCTGTTGATTACGCTGGGATAGAACCGCGCATGGGTACGGTGACCGAAACGGTCGAATTCCATCTCAACAGTAAAGGCATTCCGGTCTACCCTGGGCCTGAGGCTGCAGAGGTCTTCAGAGAGTTCACCGGGAAGCATGGGTATAACCCTGTCAGGCAAATAAACGCTTGTGCCGCGTTTTCTTGCCTCAAGGTCAAGGATGGAATTCCATGGAACATAAAAGCCTACATCTGCGATATGGACCCATAGTCTGTACCCATGTTCAGTGAGTTTTACTGAGACTGCATCATCAAAGTCCCTGGCACGTTCGCCGTCTATAGTGACTGTATGGATATTACGCAAGTCCGTGCGTTTTTCGCGTTTCAGACTTGGAACATTGCCGGCCAGCAGTGCCTTAGCCTCTTCAGCAGCGGCCCTTGGGAACCGTCTTGGCAGGCCGAATTCATCGATGATCAGTTCAACTTCTGCCCGGGGGTCCTGAGGTTTTTCGACTACCTTCAGCACCTTTGCAGACGGCGGTCTTTTGTCGGTAGGATATGTAAGGATCTCTGCGATAACCATATCATTGTTGCGCGCTGTGCCTCTTGCGTCCGGAGCAACGTAGAGGTCAAAAGGGATTGACTTGTCTTTCGGCCTGACATAAGCGCCTGCCCTGGAGATTTCAAATGTGCCTAACACCCTCGCATACGCCCTTTCGAGAATCCTGATGATCTTCGCTTCACGTTTTTTGGAATTTTCTATTGCTGCCATGACTCGATCGCCTTTCATGGCGCCGAGAGTGCTTCTGGGAGGGATGAAGAAGTCGCGTTCCCCTGGCCTTTCAGAGACAACAAACCCATAACCGTTCCGGTGTGCCTCGAAATGGCCGGTTATAACATTCATCTTTTCAGCAGGACCGTACAGGCCTTTGCGGTTGAGCAGGATATCGCCGTCTCTGAGCATTTCCCTGAGAACGCGTTTTAGAGCGCGGCCCTCGGGCCTGCTTAGTTCCATGAGCCTGGAGATCTCTTTGAAGGGCAGAGGTCTGGAGCCCTTTTGCCTGAAGAATGCAGATACGGATTCTTTGGTCAGCACAGGATGATTATAATCTTACAGGTGCCGTACAATCTTGTCCTTTACCTCAACAAACGTATATTCATACTTCTCAATCTTTCTGCCAAAGCAGGTGCCGAGACTTTCATACAGCCCGATCTCGCTGAGATCAACCTCTCTTCTTTTAATCGCCTCTTCAGTTGCCTGGTAATAGATCTGTCCCCCGTCAACATTTACGACAGTTATGCCTGTTTTGCCCTGGGATAGAAGAAATACTGCTGCTGCACCTGTTTTGTATCCGAAGGTGACATCATAAGCTGAGGAGCCTCCGCAACGGACCAGATGGCCTGGAGTCACTTCCCTGACCTCTGGGACCTCATAAACGCCTGGGGCGTACATGCCGCTTTTCTTCATGAACTCAATGACTGTGGGGTCGGTCTTTAGTCTTTTTTCAAGCTGCTGCCTGACAAATTTGCCTGCGCCTGCCAGCTTCTTGTGGCCGAAGGCGTCCACTCCTGCTGATTCGTCATAAAGCATCTCTCCTGTAGCGTTTTTCAGGCCTTCTGCGACAACTATGATATAGGTGCCGGCCTTTACATCGCTACGCATGACCCTGCCAAAGTAGGTCATCTTCATATGTTCGTATACAACCTCGAAGTCAACAGGTATCTCCGGTATCAGGATGCAGTCAGCTTCTGCGCCGACTCCTCCCCGGAAGGCTGTGTGGCCGACATATCTGCCGAAGACCTCGATGACCAGTATGCGGTTATGACTCAATCCGGTTGTCTT
>JAGVHR010000056.1 GCA_020056455.1 Thermodesulfovibrionales bacterium | reverse complement strand
GACGCCGATGAAGAGACAATACGCATGGAGATCCTTCAACGGGATGCGCGTGACTCAGGGAGGGACCTCGCCCCGCTGAGAAAGGTTGAAGACGCAATCCCCATTGACTCTACCGGGCTTTCCGTTGAAGAGGTATTCAGAAATATACTTGATATCGTCAGGCAGGACCGGGCAGGCAGCGCTGAGGAGGGGTGCATCTCATGCAGGTAATTACGGCAACACGGGCCGGCTTCTGCTTCGGTGTGAAGCGCGCCATGGATATCACAGCCGAAATGGCCAAGGAGAACAAGGAGGGTCTTTTTACACTCGGCCCCATTATCCATAATCCTCAGGTCATAGAGAGACTGAGGGAGGACGGAATCGCCCCTCTTGATATCAGCGATCTGGATGCAAAGAAGGTCTCAGCGCTTATTATCAGGACGCATGGTATTGCCCGCCAGACCTATGAGACCATTTCATCTCTTGGAATCAGGGTCATTGATGCCACCTGTCCGTTTGTCAAAAACGCCCAGCATTATGCTAAACTGTTACAGGAAAACGGCTATCAGGTCGTTATTCTGGGCGATGCGGACCATCCTGAAGTGAAAGGCATCATGAGCTATGCAGGCGACGATGCCGTTGTTCTCGACGGGAGCACATCGCTGCCGAGGCTGAAGCCGAGGATAGGGATTGTTGTCCAGACTACCCAGCCTTTGGGGGTTCTGAAAAAGGTCCTTTCCCAGATCATAGAGCATGCCAGGGAGATTAAGGTATATAATACGATATGCAATTCCACTGCCCTCAGACTTGAAGAAACCAAAGAGATGGCAGGCAAGGTTGATGTCATGATTGTTGTCGGAGGGAGAAACAGCGCCAATACGACGCAGCTTGCCAATCTTTGCAGGGCCATGTCTGTCAGGACCTATCATGTTGAGACTGAAGATGAGCTTGAGCCTTCCTGGTTTCAGGGCCGGCTGCAGGTCGGTATAACTGCCGGCGCTTCCACGCCGGACTGGATCATCAGAAAAGTAGAAAAAAGAATTCAAACCATAGGAGGGGGAATCCAGTAATGGATACTAACCGGAACAATGATAGCGAAATGGAAAAACTCTATGCAGAGACGTTTCAGGTTATACAGCCCGGCGTTCTTCTGACCGGAAAGGTGATCTCTGTAAAATCCGGCGGGGTCATCGTCGATATAGGGTACAAGTCTGAAGGGTTCATCAAAAAAGAAGAATTTTCCGAAGAG
This sequence comes from Thermodesulfovibrionales bacterium, assembly GCA_020056455.1. Lineage (GTDB taxonomy): Bacteria > Nitrospirota > Thermodesulfovibrionia > Thermodesulfovibrionales > UBA6898 > UBA6898. The sequence continues at coordinate 8,288 of JAGVHR010000056.1, read as the reverse complement.
GAAATCAAGGGGCTAAGGTCCGGAGATGTCCTTGAGGTGTACGTTGAACAGATGAGGGACAGCGAGGGCATGGTGCGGCTCTCAAAGGAGCGCGCCACCAAAATGAAGTCCTGGGACTCACTGGAAAAAGCGTGTCAGGAAGGCAGTCCCATAGAGGGCAGAATCATAGAGAAGACCAAGGGCGGTATGACAGTGGACATAGGGGGGGTAAAGGCTTTTCTTCCGGCATCCCAGATCGACACCAGGCTGATCAAGGACTTTGACGCACTGATCGGCAGGACTATGGACTTCAGGATCCTGAAGATGAACAGCAAGCGGTCGAACATTATTGTATCGAGGCGGGTACTTCTTGAAGAAGAACGTTTTAAGATGAAAGGAGAGACCCTCTGCAGGATCTCCGAAGGCGCACTCATCAGAGGCACGGTCAAAAATATAACTGATTACGGTGTTTTTATTGATCTGGGCGGACTGGACGGCCTTCTTCATATCTCCGATATTTCATGGGGCAGGATTACCCATCCTTCCGAGTTCTTTTCCATAGGTGATGAGATAGATGTGATTGTTCTTAAATATGATGCAGAGCATGAAAAGGTGACCCTCGGGTACAAACAGAACAACCCTGATCCATGGGAAAAGATAGCGGAAAAATATTCCGCAGGCACAAAGGTCAGCGGCAAGGTTGTGAGCATAACTGATTACGGGGCTTTTATAGAAATAGAAAGAGGGCTTGAAGGGCTTGTGCACATCTCGGAGATCGATTGGTCGCCGAGGCTTAAACACCCTTCGAAGTATCTTGCTGTCGGAGAGGTTGTCGATGCGATAGTGCTCAAGGTCGATGAGGATGAACGCAAGCTCTCTCTCAGCATACGCCGGACAAAACAGAGCCCCTGGCAGCTCGTCAGGGACCATTACCAGCCCGGCCAGCAGATATCAGGAAAGGTCAAAAGCATTACTGATTTCGGGGCCTTTGTCGGTCTTCCTGAAGGTGTGGACGGACTTATCCACATCTCTGATATGTCATGGACAAAGCACGTGAAGCATCCTTCTGAGGTACTGAAAAAAGGCCAGAAGGTAGATGCTGTTATACTTTCAGTGGACGCGGAGAGGGAAAAGATCGCTCTGGGTCTGAAACAATTGGAGCCTGATCCATGGGTCGACCGCATACCTTCCCTGTTCAGGCTTGGTGATGAAATTACCGGAAAGGCCCTTAAGTTAACAGACTTCGGCATATTTCTTGAGATGGAGGGAGGCGTGGAAGGTCTCATTTATTCTTCCGAAGTCGTCCAGTCTTCCGAAGGCGCTCCGATTATGGAAGGGGACCTTCTCAGGGCAAGGATCATAAGGATCGACACTGAAGAGAGAAAGATCGGTCTTAGCATGAAACACGTAAGGACAGAGTAGTGAAAAAGGCCTGTATTATAGCTTCCATCCTGCTCCTTCTGCTGATTATCGTAAGTTTTCTGATCACTCTTTTACAGAAAGATATTTCGCTTACGGGCAGGGTCGCGCTGGTCAGGATTGAGGGACCCATCCTTGGTTCCGAAGATATTGTGGATGAGATCAAGGAGTACGTGAAAGACCGTTCGATCAAGGCCATCATACTGCGGATAGACAGCCCCGGCGGAGCAGTGGCGCCCTCCCAGGAAATCTATGAGGAAGTGAAAAAAGCAGCCGCCGCAAAGAAGGTGGTGGTTTCCATGGGATCTATTGCAGCGTCAGGCGGTTATTATATTGCGGCGCCTGCTGATACTATTATTGCCAACCCCGGCACTCTGACCGGCTCTATCGGTGTAATTATGGAGATACCGAATATCGAAGGCCTTATGTCCAAGGTTGGCGTAAGGACCGAGGTTATCAAAAGCGGCAGGCATAAGGACATTGCTTCAGCCTTCCGCAAGATGGAGAAAGAGGAGCGGGAGCTGCTTCAGGGCGTCATGGACAATGTCCACGAGCAGTTCATCAGGGCAGTGGCTGAAGGAAGAAAACTTAAGATTGACGACGTTCGGCCCATTGCTGACGGCAGGATCTTTTCCGGTGAGCAGGCCAGGGCGCAGAAGCTTGTTGATGAACTCGGTACATTGGAGGACGCGGTGAAAAAAGCAGCGGCGCTGGCCGGCATTCAGGGCGAACCTGATGTAATAGAAAAGAAAGACACTCTTTCATTTTTTGATTCATTGATGAGCAGCATCCCCAGGGAGATTGCCGGAGCCATTCCGGCCGCTAAGATCAAGTTCCAGTATACACCGTAACAGAGGAGGTCAAATGACAAAGTCAGTCCTTATTGAGAAGGTTTCGGAAAAGGTCGATGGGCTCACGAGGAACCAGACTGAGATAGTTGTTGACACAGTGTTTGAGAGTATCAAAAAGGCATTGATGAACGGTGATAAGATCGAGATCAGAGGGTTTGGAAATTTCCGCCTGAAGAACCGGCTGCCGAGAAAGGCACGGAACCCAAAAACCGGAGAAGGCGTTGAAGTGCCGGGCAAAAAGGTGCTCTATTTCAAGGTGGGCAAGGCCCTCAAGGAAGCCCTGAATACTAAATAAGACGCTTTATCCTTCCCATAAGGTCGCTGAGCGTGAAAGGTTTCTTTATGAAATCAGAGGCGCCGGCAGCCACTGCTTTGGAATGTAAGTCGTCTTCGCTGAAAGCCGTCATTACGATAATATGGACATCAGGCCGGACAAGTTTTGCCTGTGCTGTCAACTCAAGACCGTTCATGCCGGGCATGATGACGTCCGTGATCAGCAGCGCAAAACCATGCGCCCTGAGAAGGTCCAAAGCCCGTTCCCCGTCTGAAGCGGCTTTGCAGAGATAGCCATGCCATGACAGGCCTTCCCTAAGCATTGTCAGCATGGCGCTGTCATCGTCAACAATTAGAATTGCCTTTTTTTCTTCAAGCGCTTTTTTCCATTTCTGGACTTCTTCCTGACGATTACGTCTCATGCATCCCTCTGGTTTAATAATCCGGCACTGACACACGGAATGGTTTTTTAACAATTGCCGCTGCTTCAGGCACATTGGCGCTGGAGTGTTGCCGCACAGCCAAACTATGATTGAAGAAGTGAGTGGATGATCTCATGGTACGGATAAAAGGCGTATCAGTCAGCGCTGTCCGGGAGATACGTATTGACGAGCCTGATCAATTCCTGTGTCTGTATCGGTTTTGGAAGATAGGCGTTGGCGCCGATAGAGAGGGCGCGCTTCCGGTCCTCTTCCGCCCCTTCAGTAGTTACCATAATGATGGGAATATCCTTAAAAGAAGGGTTGCTGCGCACAAGGCTGACAAGCTTGAGGCCGTCCATGACAGGCATATTGATATCGCAGAGGATCAGGTCTATCTTGTCGGATGACAGCTTCTTGAGCGCGTCAACGCCGTCTGTAGCCTCTATGACCCGGGAATTGGATATTCTCTTCATGGCAAAGCTTATCAGCTGCCTCATGGTGGGTGAGTCTTCAACTACAAGGATATTGGGCATTTCTGTCGGGCTCCTCCTATCTTTTAGGCTTCTCTTTTAAAAGGTCGAGAAACCCCTGGATCGTAGTAAGTTTTCTTTCAGATTGAGTGTAAAGGCGTGATGAAAATATAGCGGTTGCAGCATGGCCTGCCAGCAGATTGAAAAGTTCGTAATCCACATTATTAAATCCGGCCTTTTGGGTAAGAAGTTTGTAGATTACTATTGCTCCGATTACGTGCTCCTTAATCTTCAGGGGAATACAGACGATCGGTTCAAGAGGATTGAATTTATTTATTGCGCTGAGGTCCTCGGCAAAATAGCTCTCTCCGTCTTTGGTGACTTTTCCAATGGTCCCCTCGCCAATCCTGATCCTCGGCGCCTCAGAAGCCTGTAAACCCTCAGTCGCGACAGATACCAGTTCGTTTGTCTTGTCGTCGATGAGCATGACGACAAACCTTTCCGCGCCGATAAGGTTGATGACGATCTCGACTACGATCCTCAGCACCTCTGAAAAATCGAGGGTGGAATGGAGCTGGTAACTTGCCACATAGAGGTTGGCAAGATTATTATTTTCCTCTTCAACCTCTATATATTTTGATGCAAAATCCTTATTTTCCTCTTCAACCTGGCTGAATTTTTCCCGTATGGTGCTCAATTCCAGTTCGAGCAGTCTTATGCGCTCCTCGTAGAGTTTTGTCCGGGTTTCATCGCCGGACCGCTCGACAGCCCCTTCGAGTTGCGCAACTCTGAAGCGCAGCTTTTCATTTTCCCTGAGAATCTCTTTGGTGAATTCTTCACCCTTTTTGAACATCTGGATGAATTCTTCTGCCTTATTCGAAATTCCGGCTTCTTTATCCACAGCTTACTCTCTCCCTCTCATGTGTCGGTTTTTACGATCCTGATGACCGCTGCCGGTATCTTTGGAAGGGGTAGGACCGTGTCTACAGCTCCACTTTTGATCGCCTCAGCGGGCATTCCAAACACGACTGCAGTTTCCTCAGATTCAGCTATAGTATAACCACCTCGTGTTTTAATTTCCAGCATCCCCTGTTTACCGTCATTTCCCATACCAGTGAGGATCACGCCCATTGATGCCGGGCCGAAATGCTTTGCCACAGACGTCATCATATGGTCCACAGACGGGACGTATTTATCGGAAAATTCGGCAGCCGTGAGAGATATTCGCTTCACACCGCCCTGCTGCTTCAGGCCCATGTGAAATCCTCCGGGGCAGATGTAGACTGTGCCGGCCTCAATAACGTCATCTTCAGCCGCCTCCCTGATCCTGAGACTGGACAATTTATTCAGCCTCTCAGCGAGAGGTTTGGTAAAGCCTCTTGGCATATGCTGACTGACCAGCAATGCAGCGCTGAAATCAGCCGGCATCCTTGTAAGAATGATCTGGAGAGCTGCCGGGCCGCCGGTGGATGAGCCGATCGCCACGATTTCAATTGAGTCGCTTCCAGTCCTTTTTTTCTTCGCTACTGCAACCTCTCCTTTGCCCCGGTCAAGCAGGGCGAGATTTTTGCTGAGGATATCAAGCCTGATTTTCTTGATGCCCTTGATCTTGCTGAGCAGGTCCTTGCCTATTGTCTGAAGCTCGATAGACGCCCTGCGTGAAGGTTTGGAAATAAAATCAACAGCGCCGAGTTCAAGGGCCTTGAAGACGGTCTTTGAGTCGTCAAAAGAGCTGACCATAATGACCGGAGTGGGCCGCTCCTTCATAAGCCAGCGCAGGAAGGAAAACCCATCCATTTCAGGCATTTCGAAATCAAGCGTAATGATATCAGGCTGAAGCCTGAGGACCTTTGCCATGGCGTCAACGCCGTTGGAGGCGGTAGCTATGATCTCAAAAGAAAGGTCTTCCTCGATGATCTTCTTTATAGTCTGTCGTGTATAGGCGGAATCGTCAACAATAAGGACTTTTGTCTTCATTTCACTCCCTGGGGATTGCAAGGTTTCTGGTACACCATATCGTTTTTCAGATGCTTCAGCTTGAAAGCCGTTGAGATGTTGATAAGCGACTCTGCATGACCGAGGAGGAGATAACCTCCGTCAACAAGCCGGTCATGAAAATTCTCGATTACGCGCCTTCGCGAGGCGTTGTCAAAATAAATCAGAACGTTTCTGCAAAAGATGATATCCATCTTTCCGAGAAATCTTGCCTTGAACGGGTCAAGGAGATTGAGATAGCTGAAATGGATGTGTCTCCTTATCGGGTCGCAGATCCTGTAGGAACTGTCTTCTTCCTTGAAGTATTTACTGATAAAATACGGGTCAGCTGTCCTGAAAGAATTCCTGCGGTACACTCCGCGTCTTGCGGTCTGAAGCACCCGCTGGTTGATGTCGCTTCCATATATCTCTATGTCCCATCCGTCAAAGAATTTTTTTTCACTGATAAGCATGGCTATGGAATAGGGCTCTTCCCCTGTTGAACATCCCGCAGACCATATCCTGAGCGACTTCCTGTCTCTGTTTGTGTCCTTTAACTCTTCCAGTATCTCTTCGCTGAAGGCCCTGAGCTGATTTTGCTCCCTGAAAAAATACGTTTCGTTTACAGTCAGCACATCCATGATCTCGGCAAGCTCCTCTTCGGATCTCTTGTCGTAACGGATAAAGCGATAGTATTCCCTGAAGTCGCTCAGGTGATGATTTCTGATGCGGCGGGAGAGCCTTTTTTCGAGGAGATATCGAGAGCAGTCGTCAAAATACAGACCACAGTAGTCTTTTATAATATCTCTGATCAGCCTGAATACGTCTTCGGCAAGAGGGATGATCTCTTCTTTTTCAAACACGCAGGACTTCCTCTACTGTCCTGGCCACAGTGGGGTCATCCTCTGTGTCCAGGAGCTTTTCAAGTTCTGCGCGGACATTTCCGCCGGGGCGCTGTCCGAGAGATTTAACTGCCGCGATCCTTGTTGCCCAGTCAGGGTCTCTGAGAAATGGGATTATCCGGTCCTCCATGCCTTTGAAGTTTTCGAGGGCTGCAATCGCGGTCCGTCTGATTTCATCGTCAGGCGAAGCGAGCATGCCTGCGATGGCCGTGCCTGCTTCATCGCCGCCGATGGCCTTAAGTGATTCAATTGCTGTTGAAACTACAAAACCGCTCTGGTCCCGGAGGAGAGGAAGCAGAATGCTGATAGCCGGCTTTGCCCTGAGCATGCCCAGGGCCTTGGCAGCCGAGACCCTGACGAAATTGTCAGGGTCAGCAGTAAGGATGGTCAGTGATTCAAGGTTTCCCTCCCCCCCGAGGGCGCCGAGACTGAGAGTTGCCAATATCCTGATATCAGGATCTTCATCCGTAAGCGCGTATTTAAGGAACCTTACAGCCTCTTCTGTGCCGATTGATGAGAGGGCTTCGACTACAGACTTTCTGACCGTTACTCTGTCGTCTTTTAATGCAAACCCAAGCTCGTTTACAGCATGGCCGGCCTTTATTCTGCCCAGGAGACGAGCAATATTCCTTCTGAGTACCGCCTCTTCAGACTTGAGCATGCCCAGAACGTCTGAGATATTGAGAGACTGCTTAAGGAAGCTGAGCGCTGCGACAGCTGCGTCCTGAACATCCTCGTAGGGGTCTGTCAGCAGCGGAAAGAGCAGGGGGACAGCTTCGGAAGAATTCAGTCTGGCTATGCCCTGCGCTGCAATGGAACGCACGTGGCCGTCCTCGTCAGATAGAAGCTTTTCAAATATCCCATAATAAACAGGCGAGACTATGTCCGCAGCAACCTCGGCAATAAACCTGAGCTGATGAGCATTGCCGGTCTCAAAAAGCCTGAGCAGGGATTCAGGCCTGTCTCTGCCGATAAAAACAAACGCGCCCTTGACGTCTTCTGCGTATTCTTCTTCATGGGATATGTCAAGCAGGGAGCCGTATGCGGCCTCATCCTTTACAAGGCCAAGCAGGACAATGGCTGCAACCCTGACTTCATGCCTGTTGGACCAGGCATGGGCAATAAGCAGCTCTGTCACATTGTCGCCAAGGATCTTTTTCAACTCTCCGGCAATGACATCAGCAGCAATGCCGTTGTGGTACATCCTTTCAATAGTCCGCAGGGCCTGTTCCTGTATATTTTTTGAAGGGTCCCGCAGCAGGGCAATGACAGGCCCAAAGGCAGAAGGGTCAGCCAGCATGCCGAGAGCTTTGAGCACAGGCTCCCGGAGCGGTTTATTTTCAAGAGCAGCAAGAAGATGTGGAAGCGCTTTTGTATTTCCGATCCTGCCAAGGGCATCTGCAGCCGGATAAGCGGTCCAGAGGTCTCCGCTGCCCAGAATGCCGATAAGCGCATCAACAACCGAGGGTTCACCTGCCTTGCCGAGATGCTCAACCGCAGTTGCCCTGACATTTTCATCTTCATCCCTGAGAGCCTCAAGCATAAGGGGCAGGGAACGGCTGTCCATCTGCTCGCCCAATACGTCTATGATGAATTTCCTTACATCCCTGTTTTCGGTCCTGAAGCCGTCAATAAGGAAAGGGACAGCTTTTCTTCCGAGTCTTATCAGGGCCTCAATGGCTGAATTGCGGGCGCCTGCGTTTTCATCGAGATACAGAAGTTCTATCAGGCCGCTGATATACTGAGCAGGAGAGTACTCTACGAAGAGAATATCGACTGCAGATTTCCTGACCCTCCAGCTCATATCGGACATGGCTTTCAGAAGCAGTGGTATGATCGAACAGTCCTGCCTGCCGCGCAGCTTCTCGACAGCCTGCCTCCGGATCTCTATGTTATCGTCACTCAGTTGGTTTAAGATTTCCTGCACAGTTGTCCTCCAGGAGTTCCTTGGCTTCGTACAACCAGATCTTTTCTTCAGACGTAAGCAGGTTGTCCAGG
>JAGVHR010000203.1 GCA_020056455.1 Thermodesulfovibrionales bacterium | reverse complement strand
TATTAATGACCATTAATTCCTTATTTTTCTTAAGAAGCTCTTTTTCGAGTCGTATAAAGTTGGTTATATCCCTGAGGATTATCCTGACACGCCGGGAGCCGTCAGAATGACTGAAGCGAAGAAGCTGCGCCTCAAAATTTCTGCTGTTATAAGATACTCTCTCAACCAGCTCAGAGTCTGAGGCAGTTGAAAGGCAATGGGTTATCTTTCCGGACAGTTCTTTCAGAAGCGGTATTGCGCTGAAATTTATGTTATGTATCGGTCCCTGGGCCGAACTGACAAGGCCGGCAAAGCTTGCATTTGAGTCAACAATGGCGCCGTCGACCCCGAGAATAATAAAAGGATCATTAATAAGATCGAGCGGCAGCAGCCCGGGCTCGCCAATGCAGTTGTACTTATCTTTTGATATGGTTTTCATGCCCGCCTTTTTTGACGGCTTCGTAAAAAGTCCGTATGCTGCGTTGCGCTGCAAAACTCGTCACTGCACGTACCTGCAAGTACGCCTCATTCCTCATTTCTTGCGCGCCTTGCCTCCGGAGCTTTTTACAAACCCGTCTCCTTTATGACTTTTTACGAGTCAGTCTTTATTGAGATGACCGATTCTAATTCCTCCGATTATTATTATATTTTACAATGAGTTTTGCAACGATAATCAGTTGCTATGGGATTTCAGGTAAAAATACCGGTTGGCTCACGTGGAAATTGTGTTAATAATGATAAACGTTGATTTTCCGGCCATGCTGCTGCTATACTTCAAACACAAGAATATATTTTTTTTGCGAAAAGAGTGGGCATTCCCACTTTTTTTTTATTATGAACGAGACACAGGAAAAAGTAACAGCATTGGCTGAGTCGATAGCCGCCCAGCACGGGGTCAGGCTTTTTGACGTGGAGATTGCCGGCAGCGCCCAAAGCCCCCTGATAAGGGTCTATATAGACAAGGACAACGGGATAACGCTTGATGAATGCGCGAACTTCAGCCGGTCTCTTGCTGCACTTTTCGATGTTGAGGACCCTATACCCTCTGCGTACGTGCTCGAAGTGTCGTCTCCCGGTCTCGACAGAAAACTGAAGAAGCTGAGGCATTTCGAGCTGTCAATAGGAAAGCAGGCAAGGGTGGTCCTGAAAAAGCAGCCGGAAGGCCAGGGTGTGTTTACCGGCACGATTATGGAGGTTCGGGGTGACACGATCATCCTCTTGACCGGTGATGAAAAAGAGGTGCTCATACCTTTTGATGCAATCTCTAAAGCAAGATTGGAGATGAAACTATGATGACAAAAGATCTGTGCCATGTAATTGAACAGATAAGCAGAGAAAAGGGTATCTCAAAGGAAACCATGATTGAGGCGCTTGAATCTGCGCTTCTTTCGGCAATGAGGAAGAAATACGGCGGCAGGACGAATATCTTCCTGACAATTGACAGGAAGAAATGCGACATCCGCGTATTCGAGACAAAACAGGTCGTGGCCCAGGTCGCAGACCCGAACATGGAAATATCGGTCAAGGCCGCCGTTGGTATCGATCCGGCCAGGAAGGAAGGCGATACGGTTGATTTTGAACTCGACCTTCACGACCTCGGCAGGATTGCGGCCCAGACCGCAAAACAGGTTATTTTTCAGAGGGTGCGCGAAGCCGAGAGAGACGTCATTTTTAGCGAGTTCAAGGACAAGGCCGGAAAGATCGTCAGCGGTACGGTTATGCGAAAAGAGAGGGGCGCTTACTTTATCAATCTTGGAAAAACTGAGGCGATTCTTTCGATCAAGGACACTCTTCCGACCGAAAATCTGAAGCGTGGAGATGCGGTAAAAGCCATTGTTGAAGAGGTGAAGGTAACATCCAAGGGTCCTGAAATCATAATCAGCAGAACAAACCCACGGTTTGTTGGAGAGCTTTTCAGGATGGAAGTGCCCGAGATAAGCGAAGGACTTGTGCTTATCAGGGACATAGTGCGCGAGCCGGGTGAAAGGACCAAGATAGCGGTCTCTTCAAAGGACAGCGCCGTAGACCCTGTCGGGTCCTGTGTCGGCATGAAGGGCACGCGCGTCCAGGCAATCGTACGGGAACTCAGAGGCGAACGGATCGATATCATACCCTGGACAGACGATCCGAGAACGCTTATCGCCCGGGCGCTGAGCCCTGCGTCTATTGAGAAGATCGGTGTGAATGAAGAGGACAAGACCGCCATGGTTGTTGTAAATGACCAGCAACTTTCTCTTGCTATCGGCAAAAAGGGACAGAATGTCAGACTCGCCATGAAACTTACCGGATGGGACATAGATATCATCAGTGATACGGAATATTCAAAGATCAGGATGGAAGAGACGGACAAGGCGCTTGAGGAGTCCCTGAAAAAGGAATCCCTTAAAAAAGATACGCCGTCTGTCGATGCAGAACAATAGCGCGGAAATTCCGATACAGCATGCAAAAGGAATCGGGCCCGGCAGGGCCCGGCTTTTTGCATGCCTCGGTATAAGGACAGTCGGAGACGCTTTTTATTATATTCCTCACCGGTATGATGACCGGTCTCATCTCAAACCCCTCAATCTGCTCGACCCCGGCAGCGCTGAAACAGTTTCCGGCACTGTCATTTCCATGGATGAGAAAAGGCGAAGGAACGGCAATTTCCATATATTTGAGATAGTGCTCCATGACGGTTCCGGATACCTGAAGGTCAAGTGGTTCAATCAGCCCTATATTCGGAGGAATTTCAAATTGGGCCAGACCGTGGTGGTCAGCGGCATGGTAAAGAAAAATACCTTTGATATGCCGCCTGTGGAAATGGACAGTCCTGAGTACGAAATTGTAACTGATGATGGGGATTCCATGATTCATACCAAACGGATTGTGCCTGTCTATGGACTAACAGCCGGAATCAGCCAGAAACAGTTCAGAAAGTTAATGTTTTCAATTATTATGGACCATGCAGCAGGGATACAGGATCCCCTTCCTGCCCGGACCATCTCCAAGAACGGCCTTGCCGGACTTGCTGAGTCGGTACTGCAACTGCATTTTCCGACTCATGCGGATGACATGAAGGAACTCAACAGCGGCAGCAGCAGGTATCACCGGAGGCTGATATTTGACGAGCTGTTCATGTTTGAACTCGGGCTTGCAGTGATGAAGAGCGCTGAGGGGCGCGCAAAGGGTATAAGTTTCCGGTCGCAGGGGAGGCTTAGAAATACACTTCTAAAATTGTTGCCCTTCAGACTTACGCCAGCGCAACAGCGTGTGCTTGAAGAGATTGAAAGGGACATGAAGGCGCCTCATCCAATGAACCGGCTTCTTCAGGGAGATGTCGGCTGCGGCAAGACCGTGATTGCCCTTTTAGCCATGATCGAGGCTGTTGAATCAGGCTTTCAGGCGGCGCTTATGGCTCCTACCGGGATTCTTGCGGAACAACATTTTATGATTATCCATAATCTGATCGGCAGGCTTGGCTTAAAAACGCTCCTGCTTACCAGTGGCACGGAAAAGCATGCTGAGATATGCGGCGCTGATATCATAATCGGAACGCATGCTCTTATTCAGGAAAAGGTTGTTTTCAGGAGGCTCGGGCTTGTTGTAATCGATGAGCAGCATAAATTCGGCGTTGTGCAGAGGGCGCTTCTCAGGAAGAAAGGTAGTAGTGCCCCGGATCTGCTGGTCATGACTGCAACGCCGATTCCACGATCTCTGGCGCATACCATATACGGGGACCTCGACTGTTCAGTGATCAATGAGCTGCCTTTGAACAGAAAGCCATCGCTGACGAGATGGATCGAGGCGTCGAAGAAAGACGAAATATACGCAATTCTGAAGAGAGAACTCGGAAAAGGCAGGCAGGCCTATGTAGTCTATCCGGCGATAGAGGAATCTGAAAAGATGGATCTGAAGTCAGCAGCACAGGGCAAGACGGCCTTTGAACGGAGATTCCCTGAATTCAGGGTTGGTCTTCTGCACGGCAGGATGAAGGCAGAGGAGCGGACGACTGTAATGGCCCTTTTTAAAAAAGGTGAAGTCGACATCCTTGTCAGTACTACGGTAATTGAAGTGGGTGTTGATGTGCCGAATGCAACTGTCATGCTTATTGTGCATGCCGAACGTTTTGGCCTTAGCCAGCTGCATCAGCTGAGGGGGAGGGTCGGCAGGGGCACTGACGAGTCCCATTGTATTTTGATCGCGTACCATCCCCTGGGAGAAGATGCGCGGCGCAGATTGAAGATCATGGTGCAGACGAGTGACGGTTTCAGGATAGCAGAGGAGGACCTTGGTATCAGAGGGCAGGGAGAGTTTTTCGGAACGCGGCAGTCAGGCCTGCCGGAACTGCGGCATGCAAACGTAGTGCGCGATGCCGCACTGCTTGAAGCAGCGAAGGCCGAGGCGTTCAGCCTTATAGCTGAAGACCCTGAGCTTAAAGAATCCCCTTTTCTTAAAAAGCAGCTTGATGTATTCTGGAAAGGGAGGGTTGACCTTTTCAGCACAGGGTAAAGGAGGCCGGCGCTTTGAAAAAAATTACAGAGGACATAAGACAGGGTATTGAAAAAATTCGTTGGTTCTCAAGGCTTTTTGCCGAGAGGCTTAAGATAGAGATGGCGATATTCAAGCTTTTTTATGAAGCCGACAAAATGACCAGGACCCGTGAGGCGCTGCTCAAAAAGATCGGCGAGCGGGTCATGGAATTAAAAGACAATCAGGACAAAAATATTCTGAAGGACGCTGCTGTTGCAGACGCGGTCCTTGATATCGGAAAGCTCGATACGAATATCAATGACCTTAAGAACAAAATTGCCGAGATAGGCCGGGTGATGGAATAAGTGTTACTGTACTTTGTCGTTTTTGTCTTCGGCGCTGTCATCGGATCATTCCTGAATGTATGCATTTACAGGGTCCCCCGTGAACTTTCCGTCATATGGCCTTCCTCACGGTGTCCGTCCTGCGGCAGACCCATCAGGGCGTGGGACAATATCCCGATATTGAGTTTTCTCATTCTCGGCGGCAGGTGCAGACAGTGCGGTTCAAGGATTTCTTCAAGATATCCGGTTGTTGAGGCGCTGAATGCCTTCTGTATGGTCTTTATCTTCTGGAGGTTCGGGCCGGGTTGGTCGTTTCCGGTCTATGCCGCCTTATGTTCCTCGTTGATTGTCATTACATTTATAGATCTGGATTTCCAGATCATCCCTGACAGGATCACTCTCCCAGGCATTCCCCTCGGGCTCCTTGCAGGTTCTTTTCTTCTGCCGGACCCGTTTCTGCGGGCCATGCAGCTTGGGTGGAAGGCATCTCTCACAGGAGCTGTCTCAGGATTTCTCTTTTATTATTTTGTCGCTGTTGCCGGCGAGAAGATATTCAAAAAAGAGGCGATGGGCGGCGGCGACATTAAGATGATGGCGATGGTGGGTGGTTTCATAGGCTGGAAGGGAGTGATCCTTACGACCTTTCTCGGGAGCCTTTCCGGATCGGTTATCGGTATCATTATAATGGCGCTCAGGGGCAGGGAAAAAGGCAGTCTGATACCTTTTGGGCCGTACCTTGCTCTTGGCGCTCTTATCTCTCTTTTCTTTGGTCAGGAGATAATTTTGTGGTACCTTTACAGAATCTGAATATCATAGCGGCGCTTGCGCACCTGTAGCCCTGCTTCGATAGCCTGATATGGATATCCATCAGCTTCAGCCTGTTATTATCTCTGCCGTTATGCTGCTTGTTGTCTTTATATTTATCTTCCTTGTCAGAAATATAATGTCTTATCAGCGGAAAAAATCGGAGCAGGCCCAAAAGGACACATCCCAGGTCGGATTTGTCGTTGACACCTTCCATGAACTCGTATCAAAGCTCAGGGAAAAGGAGCGGGAACTCGAGGCGCTAAGGAGCCTTGCCGAGGAGCGGGCATCATCCGTGGAACTCTATAATGAGGACATTATTCAGTCTGTGCCCAGCGGAGTGGTGAGTTTTGACCAGGACCTGAAGCTCACAAGGATTAACGCCTCAGCGCTGAAGATCCTGGATATGCCGGCCATTAAAGAGGCGCAGCTTGCAGGGCGGGACTATGCTGAGGTTTTCAAAAGCCCGATCAGGGAGATGATAAGGGAACAGCGCATTGTTGAAAGGGCTGAGATCGCTTATACGGGGAGCAGCGGTAAACGGCTATGGATCGGACTTACTCTGTCTCCCCTCAGAGACAGCTCGAATTCTGTTATCGGGAGGATACTGATCTTTACCGATCTCACTGAGCTGAAGGCCTTTCAGTCACAGGAGGAATTGAGGGAAAAACTGTCCAACCTTGGAGAGATGTCCGCAGGCATCGCGCATGAATTGAGAAACCCCCTGGCCGTTATATCAGGCTATACCAGAATTCTTCTGAAAAATGTGGACGCTTCTCTGAAGCCCGCAGTTGAATCGATCGGCAAAGAGGTCGGGGTCATGGACAGGATCATAACCGACTTCCTGTCCTTTGCCCGTCCTGCTCAACCTCTACCAGGGCGCATTGATTTTTCCGGTCTTATGGAAAACTGCTTTGTGATGATTCGGGAGGCTTTTCCGAAGGTTGTAATCAGGGCTGACATATCAAACCTGCCGGATATAACGGCTGACGAGGTGCTCATGCGTCAGGCCATATCCAATATCCTTCAGAATGCAGCCGAAGCGATGCCCGATGGAGGAGAAATTACCGTCTCATATTCATGCAACTTCACTGATTTTACGCTGTCGGTTGCTGACACAGGCCACGGCGTGCCGGACAATATCAGGGACAGGATATATCTTCCCTTTTATACGACCAAGGAACGCGGCACCGGACTTGGGCTTGCAATCGTCCACAGGATTATAGATGCACATGGCGGTTCAATAAAGGTGGATTCCACTTCAGCAGGAGCGGTATTCTCCATCATTTTTCCTGTCTCTCTTGTAGTAAGCGAAGACCGGAAATCAGAAAAACAGCCTGAATAACAGAAATGTAAGGAGTGAGCCCATCAAGGCCCCCAGCACGACTTCCGCCAAGGTATGTACCCTGACTGCAATCCTGCTTTGAGCGATCCAGAAGGCCAGAACAAAGCAGAGCAGAGAGATGTAGACATTCCCGGTAAAAAATGTGATCGAGACCCAGATCGAAAACGCCAGGGCCGCATGACCGCTCGGCATGCCGCCGCGCAGGGGTAATCCCTTGCCGAAATATGTCTTGGTGATGATGACTGCGATGAGCACAAGGATGAATGCTATCAGAGAAATCTCTTCTTTTGAGTGCTTTGCTATGTGCAACCCTTCGGTGAAAATGGCCCTGAGATACGGATACAGGACAAAATAGCCTGCTACGGCTGCTCCGAATGCAGTAATCAGAACTGCGCCTGCTGCAAGGTCTTTTGCGATGCGGGCTTTTTCCGAGTATTCAGGGGAAACGATATCAACAACCGCCTCAATGGCGCTGTTCATCATCTCAGCGCTTAATACGAGCACAACTGCCAATGCCACGATTATGAGTTCAGCCTGGGAAACCCCGACGATATAGCTGAAAACCAGTACGGCAGCGGCTGAGAGAAAATGCCAGCGCAGATGTTTCTGGGTCCTGGCGCCATGCAGGATGCCTTCTATGGCATGGTTTGCGCTTTTAAGCCAGGCCCTGAAGGGCATTGAGCAGTTCCACCTCCTTTTTTTCCATGCGCAGTTTTTCGCGCCTGTCTATTTCATGATCATATCCTGACAAGTGGAGCAATCCGTGAACAAGGAGTCTGAGCAGTTCCGTGTAAAAAGACGTGCCGTATTCCTCTGCCTGTTCGATGGTCTTTGGTATGGAAACCGCAATATCGCCCAGAAGGTCAGGGGCTGCAAGGGTTTGAGAGTCAGGGAAAAGGCATCCGGAAGATGGGGGACCATATTTATTGTCCATAGGGAAAGAAAGGACGTCGGTTTCTTTTGGGATACCACGATATTGCATGTTCAGGGCCTTCATCTCCCTGCTGCCCACAAAGAGCAGACTCAGTTCCGCATCTTCAAACCCCAGCAGGCAGAGCGCCAGGGCAAGGTCCTTCCTGATCCTATGCAAATTTAGGCTTTGCGATCTTTGCCGGTTCTTTATGTGAATTACCATTGCCGAAATCAAACCCTGGATAGTCAATCCTCTTGTGCATTATGCCTGTCAGGATGTAAGTAAACCGTTTCTTTATTTCAGATATGTCCTTGAGCGTAAGTTCACACTCATCAAGCTGCCCTTCAAGGAAAATATGATTGATGATCTTATCAACAAGCGCTGCGATACGTGCGGGTGTCGGGTCATTCAACATCTTTGAGGCGGCCTCCACTGCATCGGCCATCATGACAAGGGCGGCCACGCGTGTCTGGGGCTTTGGTCCGGGATATTTGTATTCTTCCTCAACAGGGATCGAGTCGAGCCCCGCGTCCCTCGCCTTCTGATAAAAATAGGTTATCAGCGCTGTGCCGTGGTGCTGACTTATGATGTCTATGATTGTCTGGGGAAGCTTGTGCTGTTTTGCCAGTTCCACCCCCTCCTTGACATGACTGGTTATGATCATGCTGCTCATGTGGGGCGTAAGCCTGTCATGCCTGCTCGGAGCGATGCCCTGGTTTTCTACGAAATACTCAGGCATCTTTGCCTTGCCGATGTCATGGTAATACGAACTGACACGGGCCAATAGCGGATTGACGCCTACGGCCTCAGCAGCAGACTCAACAAGACTTCCGACAATTACACTGTGATGATAGGTGCCCGGCGCATTGATCATCAGCATTTTCATAAGGGGTTGGTTCAGGTCGAGCAGCTCAAGAAGACTGATGTCGGTTGTGACCTTGAACAGATACTCCAGAAGAGGCAGTGCAAGCGAAACGACAGCTGACACAGTAATGCCGGAAAAGATGGCCAGGACTACTGCATGAAGGGTTTTTTCGGTCAAAAGTTCTCCCTTTGATATAAGAAAGATGACCACCATGCACATATTTGCAAGTATGACATATAGTCCGCCGCGCAGCAGGGAAGATCGTTTTTTGCAGCGTATGACGCTGAAGGCGGCGGTCAGACTGCCGACAAACGTATAGATCGGCAGGAATGCGTCCTGAAGCCAGTAGCCGATTAGAAGGCTTATGGTAAAGGAAAAGGTGATTGCAGTATGAAAATCAAAAAGAAGCGTAACTAGCATGGCGCCTGCTGCGACAGGGATGCCGTAAACAGCGATCCCTGTATCGGCAGCCGCAAAGCCCTTCATCAGGTTGACGAGGAAATAGCTGAATATCCTGCTGATCATGAGCGTGCTGATGAGCAGCAGGCTCAGGAGCAGGAGCATGGAATAGTTGTTCAGGTAAGCCGGTTTATACCTCAGGATGTCACGGTACAGGACGAAAAGCAGCACGAACGAGATCAGAGTGCTGCCTATAAAGGTGGCTGGTGAGAATTCCATCAGGATCAGAAGCGAGGTGATGACGGCAATACCGGCCAGATAAGCGATCATGAGGAGGTTAATTCTGAGCGCGGGTGAATTAGTTTTGTGCAGTGATATTTCTGTTTTCATAGCATTCATATGCCTTTATTATAGATTGCACCAGCTTGTGCCGCACAACGTCGCGATCAGTAAAAAAGACGAAAGTTA
Organism: Thermodesulfovibrionales bacterium; assembly: GCA_020056455.1. GTDB lineage: Bacteria > Nitrospirota > Thermodesulfovibrionia > Thermodesulfovibrionales > UBA6898 > UBA6898. Next base: position 12,610 of record JAGVHR010000203.1, on the reverse strand, counting down.
TACCTTCAAGGCCTTCGAGGATTTTCATGACCTCGACAAGGCCTGACGCCTTGCCTGAGGGCAGGTCGATCTGAGTGATATCGCCTGTTATAACGGCCTTTGAATTGAATCCCAGACGTGTCAGAAACATCTTCATCTGCTCTGAGGTGGTGTTTTGCGCTTCATCAAGAATAACAAAGGCGTCGTTCAGAGTCCTTCCCCGCATAAAGGCAAGAGGCGCTATTTCAATTACACTCCGTTCAATGAGCGAAGCCGCTTTTTCGGTTTCCATCATATCATAGAGCGCATCATAAAGAGGTCTCAGGTAAGGGTTTACTTTTTCCTGTATATCGCCGGGCAGGAAGCCGAGCTTTTCTCCTGCTTCGATCGCGGGCCGGGCAAGGATTATCCTGTTTACCTGTTTTTTTACAAGGGCATTGACTGCCATAGCCATGGCAAGATAGGTTTTGCCCGTACCGGCAGGGCCGATACCCAGCACAATATCGAACTCCTTGATGGAATCGAGATATCTCTTCTGGTTCTCAGTCTTTGGAACAATGAAACGGCGTTTTGATGAAACCGGGATGTTATTTGTGAAAAGTTCCTTCAGAGACATGCCATCCCCTTCGGATATGGCCCGGACAGCAAAACGGATATCCTCAGGCCTGAGGGAGTAGCCCTGGGAGCTTAGGTCGCGCAGGTCCCGGATGAGTTTTTCCGCTTGTCCAACCCGTTTGTCATCGCCCTTCAGGAATATCCGGTTTCCACGGTAGCCTGCGGAGATGCCGAGAGACTCCTCAATAAGCTTAAGATTTTTTTCGAGGCTGGTGAATAGAAAGGGAAGTTCCTTCTCTCCATCAAACTCTATCTCAACAGTGGCCGTATCAGCTCCTTATTCAGCTTTGGTAGTGACATATGCACGCAGGCCTTCTGTTTTTTTCAGTTTCATTGCAAGTATTTCAGCCCGTTTCTTTTCACTGAAGTCGCCTGTCTTTACCTTATAAATCCTGGTGCTTTTCCCGCCTTTAACAGCCGAGATATAGGTCTTATAACCTTTTTTGTCAAATTTCTCTTTCAACTGTTTTGCCTCTGCATTATTCCTGAAGGCGCCAAGCTGAACTGTGTAGCCCTGATCCTTTTTTTTAGGCAGTACAGCTGCAACTGCCAAACGGGACGACTTTTCAGAAGTCCGCTCCTTAGGAAGGTCCTCCCCAGGGGCATAAGTTTCTTTCTGCTCCAGCACCCTGGGCGCCTGGGCCTGTGCAGCAGATATGACAGGTTCTTTTGTCTGCGGTTGAACAGTCATACCCGTATTGAGCGGCAGAGCAGGCGCCTGAGGTGCAAGGATGGAAGTGTCTTTAAGGTCTTGTTGCCGCCCTTCCGATATATCAGCCGGCTGGAGGGTTGATTCAGGTTTGCGTTCGCTGCTTCTGCCGACAAAATATCCGAGACTGAAGCTCAGGCTGGAAAAGACGATCACTACGACTATGAGTAATTCTCTGCCCAGAAGGAATCCTGATGGCCTTCCCGAAAAATTCCCGCTGTTCATAAAACAAGCATAGCATCACCATAAGAAAAAAATCTATATCCTCTGGAAATGGCTTCTTTATAAGCGTTAAACAGATTTTTACGGCCTGCGAAGGCAGCCGCAAGCATGAGAGGGGTCGAGCGGGGAAGATGGAAATTTGTGATCAAAACGTCTACTGCCCTGAAGTGATAGCCTTCATGGATAAAGATGTCGGTAGATCCTGTTATCCTGCCGTTGTCGGACAATACCCTGCTCCTCCCTGAAAGATATCCCTCAATAGTCCGTGTTGCTGTCGTGCCTACTGCGATGATCCTGCCGCCCTGTTTTTTTACTTTTTCAATATCATGGATAACAGCCGGCCTGATCTCGAAATTTTCCTCATCCATCCTGTGGTCTTCGATAGTTTCTGATTTTACCGGCCTGAATGTTCCTATGCCGACATGAAGTGTGACAGAGCGCACAAGGACTGAGCGCTCCCTTAGAGCATCGAGCAGCTCTCCGGTAAAATGCAGGCCTGCCGTGGGCGCTGCAATAGAACCCTCCTTCTCTGCGTATACTGTCTGGTAGCGTTCCTTGTCTGCTTCATCAGACATTCTTCTGATATAGGGTGGAAGCGGCATCCTGCCGTACTTCCAGATGATCTCGCGAATATTCTGATTTGCCCCGAAGGTTATGGCCTTTCCCCCGGTCATGGAGATGGGGAACCTTTCCGCAATGGTCAGCTCTCCGGTGTAGCTTGAGCGTGAAAGGACATTCCAGGACCTGTCGGAAAGCCTGCTGACAAGGAGAAATTCGATTTTCCCTCCTGTCGGTTTGCTGCCTGTAAAGCTTGCAGGGAAGACGCGGGAATTGTTCAGGAGGAGCATGTCCCCGGCGTGCAGGTAAGAGAGCAGGTCACTGAATCTCTTGTGTTCCATGCCCCCGTCTCTGTGAAGCACCAGAAGACGTGAATCAGCCCTGTTGTCCACCGGCCTTTCTGCTATGAAACCCGGCGGAAGAAGGAAATCGAAATCAGCGGTTTTCATAAATCCGCAAGGTTGTTCCCGGATAGAAGTACGAGAGGATGTCCCTGTAGTTCATCCCGCTCCTGGCCATCTCAAGTGCGCTCCATTGGCAGAGCCCGACACCATGGCCATAGCCTTTTCCATCAAAAACAATGGTATTGCCGTCCCGGCTGACTGAAAAACTGGTGCTCGGAAGCCTGTTCCAGCCGAGCTGTTTTCTCAGCTCGGTTGCCTTGACGGTCAGTGTGCCTGACGAATGCGTGATATCAACAGCGCTCACCCGCCTGGTAGAGGTATACGAGACGATCCTGAGTTCAGTGACGCCGGTGATGTTCAGCAATTTTCCTATCTCTTCAGCCGGTATCCTTCGTTCCCATATCCAGTAGGGCGACGTTTCACAGCTTCCGGAAACAGATTTGAGATATGGGTAGCTTTTACCAAAGACCTCTTCGGGGAGTTCGGTAAGGCCGCCCGATGTTGAATGATAAAAGGCCTCTATAAGTTTTCCGTCATAAGTGAGCACCTCGCCCTCAGTGTTCAGGACTGCATAGGAGATGCGGGCATTTTCGTTTGAACCCTTGTAGACCTGGTGAAGCACCGAAGATGTAATGTCGTAATTATTATTGTTGCGGCTCTTTTGATTGAGCGCATAGGTCCTCGATATTACAGCCTGGACCTTGAGCGCCTCCATGTCCCAGTCTGCCCCGACTTCAGCGCTGACGACATTGCTGATGTATTCTTCAAACGGCAGTTCGTTGATAAGATACAATCCTCCTTCGCCCTGCCAGACTTCGATATTGCCTGGATAGCGTATGCCGTTTACGAGGAGGTCACCCTTTAGTTTTCCCATGCGTTCAAGTTTTTCATCTCTGCCGGGAATGCGCTGGAAAACATCGTCAAGAATGAGGACCTTTATGGTCACTCCTGCTTCTGCCGCTGAAAAAAACATCAGGAGCAGGACAACTGAAACAGCTTTAAGGACAAGCATCTTTCCTGTGTATTGAATACTCTTAAGCATGGCGATACTGCTTATCCTTTCCCCGGCGCTGCGTATCGCTCCATCTCGGAGTAAATGCAGCCGCAATATTTCTGTCTGTAGAGGCTGAGTTCCCTTGAGAGGTCCTGCGAGGTCTTCCAGCCTGCCCTGTAATCTTCAGCAAGAAAAGGGACCTTATGCCTAAGGGCCGCTTCCCGGCCTTTTTCCATTATTCTATCAAAATTCTGATAGGGACTTGCAAGCAGGGACGTGGTGAAGCCGTCAAACTGCATCTTCTTTGCTGTCTCCGCAGTCCTGTCAAGCCGTATCTCATAGCATACAGAGCAACGCTCCCGACCTCTGCCGGTGATTGCGCCCAGAAAATCATCAAGACTGTAGTCATTGTCATATACAACGGCAAGATTCCAGAGCCTGCTGAGTTTTTTAACGGAATCCCGGCGTGAAGTAAATTCAGTATAGGGGTGGATGTTGGGGTTAAACCAGAAACCACTGACATCGACATGTCTGAGCAGCATATTCTGAAGAGGATAAATACCGCAGTTGGAGCAGCACAGATGTATGAGAAGCTTCATTATTGCCTGCTTCGTAAAAAATCCATATACTGCGTTGCGCTGCAAAACTCGTCACTGCGACGTACCCAAAAGTACGCCTCATTCCTCATTTCTGGCGCGCCTTGCCTCCGGAGCTTTTTACAAACCCGCCTCATTTTTGACTTATTACGGACATGTCATTATCAAAACAGTCCGCTTGGGATGTCCCTGCCGAGATGGATAAAGGCATTTCTCGTGGCAAGTCTGCCGCGAGGGGTCCGCTCCAGAAGTCCCTCCTGAAGCAGGTATGGCTCATACACGTCTTCAATCGTTTCCCTGTCTTCCCTGAGTGACGCGGATATTGCCTCAACACCGGCAGGGCCGCCGTTGAATTTTTCGATAAGTGTCAGCAGAAGCTTTCTGTCCATTTCATCCAGCCCTTTTTCGTCCACCTCGAGAGAGACGAGAGATCTCTTTGTGACAGGCAGGGTGATCTGCCCGTCTCCGAGCACCTGGGCAAAATCCCTGATCCTTTTCAGAAGCCGATTTGCGATACGGGGCGTGCCCCTGGAGCGCCGTGATATCTCAAGCGCCGCATCCTTTTCGATAATTACCCTCAGGAGGCCGGCAGAACGGGTGACGATCTTCTCAAGTTCTTCATTGGTATAGAAGCCGAGCCTATTGACAATGCCGAAGCGGTCCCTGAGTGGAGAGGTGAGAAGCCCTGTCCTGGTTGTAGCGCCGATGAGCGTGAATTTGGGAAGGTTGAGCTTGAGCGTCCGTGCGTTAGGGCCCTGACCTATTATGATGTCGAGCTGGTAGTCTTCCATCGCAGGGTAAAGCACTTCCTCGACAATGCGCGGCAGTCTGTGGATCTCGTCTATAAAGAGGATGTCTTTTTCCGAAAGATTGGTAAGGATTGCGGCAAGGTCACCAGGTCGCTCAAGCATGGGCCCTGAAGTTGATTTGAGGCTTACCTTCAGCTCATTGGCGATGATATGGGCCAGAGTTGTTTTGCCGAGACCGGGCGGACCGCAGAAGAGCAGATGGTCGAGCGGCTCTTTCCTCTGAACTGCGGCGGCAATGAAGATCTTCAAATTGTCCTTGAGTTTTGTCTGGCCGACAAACTCATCGAGAGACCCCGGCCTGAGATTGATCTCAAGGGCTGTTTCCACATCAGAGACAAGCTGAGTTACAAGCCTGTCCTCGCTTTGGGGGTTATCTACGCGGTGCTCATCCATGCTTTTTCTCAGACATGAGTTTCAGGGTCTCCCTGAGAAGGGTCTCGATATCGGTATGCCCCTGTTTATGCACCTGCTCAAGGAATTCATGGGCCACGTTTTTTTTGTAGCCCAAATTGACCAGGGCGGAAAGGGCGTCCTCGAACGTCTTGTCTCTTGATCCGGTCGCAGCAGGAAGTTTTTCTCTTAGTTCCAGGATGAGGCGGTGGGCGGTTTTTTTTCCGAGTCCGGGAATCCTGCAGAGCGTTGCAATATCTTCAGACTCCAGAGCAGAGAGGAATTCGTCAAGGGAAAGCCCTGAGAGAATATTGAGCGCCATTTTTGGTCCGACGCCTGTTATGCCCAGAAGGGTGATGAAGATCCTCTTCTGCTCTTCCGTATTGAAGCCGAAGAGTTGCAGCGCATCCTCACGGACATGGGTGTATATGTGCAGGAATACATCATGGCCTTCCATAGGCAGTCCGGACAGGATGTTCAGGGGCAGATGCACCTGATAGCCTATGCCATATGCCTCGATTAGTACATTGTCGGTTTTTCTGGAGAGTAATTTGCCTCTGATTGAGCCTATCATCGGCAACAGTCCTTTGACCCGTTACCTGTTGCTATTTCTGACTGCATTGTTGAATTTTATAGTATTTGCGCAGCAGAGGGCAAGGGCGAGTGCGTCAGCGCTGTCAGGCGCGAGAGCGCCTTTCAGGTCCAGGATGAGACTGACCATTTTTTGCACCTGCTGTTTTTCCGCTCTTCCGTATCCCACGACCGATTTTTTTACCTCAAGGGCGCTGTATTCGCTGAGACTGATCTGTTCGGCTGCTGCTGCAAGCAGAACGATGCCCCGGGCATAGCCGAGACTCATGGCGGCCCTGACACTCTTGGCATAGAACATTTTTTCAACTGCTATATGGTCGGGTTTGTTGTCCCGGATGACGGCAGTAAGACCTTCATAGATATACCTGAGCCGTTCGTGCAGAGGTTTTGCCGGTGACGGCGACAGGGTGCCGGAGGTGATATAGCTTGCCCTCTGCGGGCGGAGTTCAATAAGTCCGTATCCGCATCTGATGCTTCCGGGATCTATGCCGAGTATCTTCACTGCGGACTATTTTTTTCGCGGGTGTTCGAAGAGAATATCCTCGACCATAAGGCAGATCACATGGCCGAGAGTAATATGGGTCTCCTGGATCCTCGGAGTATTATCTGAAGGCACAACAAAGGAGAAGGTCGCCTTTGAGGCAGCCTTCTCGCCTTTCAGCCCGGTCAGAAACACGGTCTTCAGTTTTTTCTTTTTTGCGACATCCAGGGCCTTCAGTATATTTGGGGACTGGCCGCTGGTGCTGATAGCGATGACCATATCACCATCCGCTCCAAGGGATTTGAGCTGGCGCGCAAAGATCTCCGAATAGTCATAGTCATTGGCAATGGAGGTGATGACCGCCATGTCGGTATTAAGTGCGATGGCAGGCAGGCCGGGCCGTTCTTTCTTGAACCGGTTGACGAACTCTGCAGCAATATGTGAAGCGTCAGCAGCGCTTCCACCATTGCCGAAAAGGATAATCTTATTGCCGTCGCTGAAAGCAGCGGCAATGGCCCTTGATACCTCGACGATGCCGTCAAGGTGACCCTGCACGAACTTTTCCTTGACTTCGATGCTGTCTCTGAATTCTTTCTGGATCTTTTCTTTCATAATAATGCGCCGATGATGATGAACATTTTAGAAAAATAGACTAATGAAAATTGAGGAGTATGTCAATTTTCCCCGGCCTCCCGCGATACTGAACATTCTCTGGTAAATGGCAGAAGTCCACCCTTTCTGATTATTTCCCTTTCACGCGCATTAAGAGTTGACGAGACAGTAAAACTGTACCCTTTTGTCGTATTTTCAACCGTATATGCCTGCGCAGCATCAATTATTTTAAAGATATCACTAATGACCAGGCAGTCTCCTTTTTCTACTTTTTCATGGTCAGAGGCCTTGTCAAACTGTAGCGGCAGGATGCCGAAATTGATCAGGTTTGACCTGTGGATCCTTGCAAATGACTTTGCCATTACCGCCTGAATTCCAAGAAACATAGGCGCCATGGCAGCGTGTTCCCTCGACGACCCCTGGCCATAGTTCTCCCCGCCTATGATTATCCCGCCCCCCCTGCTCTCAGCCTCTATAGCGCGTCTGCTGAAGGTATTGTCAATGTTGCTGAAGACGAAGTTCGAGATGGCAGGGATATTCGATCTGAAGGGCAATACAGCGGAGCCCGCGGGCATGATATCGTCTGTTGTTACATTGTCTCCAAGCTTGAGCAATACCTCTGCTTTGAGCCTGTCGCTCAGGGGGCCCTTTACCGGCACATCCTTAATATTAGGGCCTTTGATCACCCTGATATCAGAACCAGCCTGCCCGGGCTGAAGCATGAAGTTTCTGTTGATAAGATAATTCGCAGGTTCCCTGAATTTCTTCATTACAATGCCTGCCTCGCGGGGATCGATGATCTCTCCTTTTATCGCAAACACTGCGCACGATACCGGGCTTGCGAGATAGACAAAAGCATCTTTGGTGCCGCTCCTGCCTTTGAAGTTCCGGTTGAAGGAACGCACAGAAACCTGGCCGCTGCCGGGCGCTCCTCCCATGCCGATGCAGGGCCCGCAGGAAGCCTCAAGCACCCTTGCGCCTGATGCGATCATGTCGGAAATCAGGCCTTCCCTGGCCAGCATTTCATAAACCTGCTTTGATCCCGGATTTATGAGCAGGTTAACTCCTTCATTTACAGTATTGCCTTTCAGCACGGCAGCTACGGACTTCATTGCCTGATAGGAAGAATTTGTGCAGCTGCCTATGCAGACCTGATTGACCTTTGTGCCTGCAAGGCTACTGACAGCCACAACATTGTCAGGGCTGTGCGGCTGTGCAATCAGCGGCTCTATTTTGCTTAGATTAATCCTGACTGTTTCCGCGTATGATGCGTCCTCATCTGCTGTGAGTTCAACCCAGTCAGAACTCCTCCCTACTGCTTCGAGATAAAATTTTGTCCTTTCGTCGCTGGGAAATATTGATGTTGTGGCCCCCAGTTCCGCGCCCATATTGGTGATCGTTGCCCTTTCTGTAACATTCAGGTCCCTGACTCCCGGTCCGCCATATTCAAATATTCTGCTGACCCCGCCTTTTACAGTAAGACTTCTGAGGATCTCGAGGATTACATCCATGGCAGTCACGTAAGGACGCCTGAGCCTGCCAGTGAGATGGATCTTCACTATCTTCGGCATTGTCAGCTCAAAGGATGAGCCCCCCATGACGGTTGCTGCATCAAGGCCTCCGACCCCGATGGAGATCATCCCCATGCCGCCGCCAGTCGGAGTATGGCTGTCAGTGCCCAGGGCTATCCTGCCGGGCGCGGCAAATTGTTCGAGATGTACCTGGTGGCATATGCCGTTGCCGGGGCGTGAAAAAAAAGCCCCATATTTTGCAGCGGCAGTCTGAAGGAAGAGATGGTCATCAGGATTCATATAATCCTGCTGTAGCATATTGTGGTCAACATAAGAGACGGCAAGGGGGACCTTGACCCTGTCAAGCCCCATGGCCTCGAACTGGAGCCAGGCCATGGTTCCGGTTGCATCCTGCGTATAGACCTGGTCAACCTTCAGTCCGACCGGTGAACCTGTTTTTAACTCCCCGTAAGAAAGATGTGCTCTGAAGATCTTTTCAACCAGGTTATTACCCATGAATACCTCTTTTTCAGTATGGAATGCATAGCGGCGCTGAGCATGCGTCTTTTGACTTTGCTTTTTTTATTATGTAAAAATACAGGGAAAAATCAAGCTGAAATAACTTCCTGGAGATAAATTATGCATTTTTTTGAGTATCGGGGCAACGAGTTGTATGCGGAGGATGTCCCGGTCAGACTTCTTGCTGAAAAATACGGGACGCCGCTTTACATTTACAGCAGCAGCTCGCTTGCTATGCATTTCAAGGCTTATGACGAGGCTTATGGAGCGTTCCCGCATATTATCTGCTACGCTCTGAAGGCCAATACCAATGGGGCGGTCCTGCGGCTTCTGGCAAAACAGGGGTGCGGAGCCGACATAGTCTCCGGGGGTGAGCTTTTCCGGGCCTTAAAGGCCGGCATTTCAGCCGGGAAGATTGTTTATGCCGGTGTCGGGAAGACTGAGGAAGAGATCCGCTTTGCCCTGAAATCGAAGATCCTGATGTTTAACGTGGAGTCTGAGGACGAGTTGCAGGAGATTGACAGGATTGCCGGCAGTATGAAGCTGAAGGCCCCGATTGCGCTGAGGATCAATCCTGATATTGACCCCATGACGCATCCCTACATATCTACGGGTATGAAGGAACATAAGTTCGGCATTCCGATAGACAGGGCTGTGGAATATTATCGCAAGGCCTCAAGGCTCAGGAATATAGATGTCGTGGGTGTGCAGAAGCATATCGGTTCCCAGATAACGAAAATCACGCCCTTCGTGGATGCTGTCAACAGGACCCTTGTGCTTCTTGATGAGCTGAAGAGGCGGGACTTCAATATAAAATATCTGGATATCGGCGGAGGGCTCGGCATTACATACCTTACCGAAAAACCTCCGACTCCCGCTGACATCGCAAAGAAACTTCTGCCTCTTATCAACGGCAGAGGTGTGACCCTCATCATGGAGCCGGGAAGATCAGTTGTCGGCAATGCCGGCATTCTTGTCACAAAGACGTTGTACCTGAAGAAAAGCGGGGGCAAGGACTTTGTCATTGTTGATGCAGGGATGAATGATTTGATGAGACCGTCGCTGTACGACGCCTACCATCATATCGTCCCAGTTTTGAAAACAAGGCGCGCCCGGATCAAGGTTGACATTGTCGGCCCTATTTGCGAGTCCGGGGATTTCCTGGCAAAGGGAAGAAGTCTCAATAAAGTCGGCAGGGGCGAGTTTCTTGCTGTCATGAGCGCAGGCGCCTACGGCATGTCCATGAGTTCAACTTATAACAGCAGGCCAAAGGCCGCTGAGGTGCTGGTAAGCGGCAAGACCCATGCGCTGACAGGCAGGCGTGGCTCCTATGAAGATCTTGTCCGGCACGAAGTGATGCCGGGTTTTCTGAAATGAGGCTGTCTTTTACCAAGATGCATGGCCTGGGCAATGACTTTATCGTCATTGACTGCCGTGATAAGGCGTTCAGCTCCAGGCTGCCGGACCTCAGTGGATTAAGCAGAAGGCTCTGTGACAGAAGGTTCGGGATCGGCGCAGACCAGATGCTTCTGTTATATCCTTCCGGAGCAGCTGATTTCAGGATGGCGATCTTCAATGCTGACGGCTCTGAGGTGGAGATGTGCGGAAACGGCATCAGGTGCTTTGCAAGGTACATATGGAACCGGGAGATCTCCCGGAAAGAAGCGCTTGAGGTTGAGACCCCTGCCGGTATCATCAGACCTGAGAAGGCCGGGGATATGGTCAGGGTCGATATGGGAGCGCCACAGCTTGAGGGCAGCAGTATCCCAGTGGGTATTGACGGCATGATCATGGACTATCCGCTCGTTATAGATGATATGAAGTTTGAAATGACCTGTGTTTCCATGGGCAACCCGCATGCCGTGATTGTGGTTGAAGATGTTGAGCATTTCGATGTTGCCAAATACGGACCGCTGATAGAAAATCACAGACTTTTTCCGAAGAGGACCAATGTTGAATTTATTCAGGTCTTTGACCCCTGTACAATAAGGATGCGGGTTTGGGAGCGGGGGGCCGGTGAGACTATGGCCTGCGGGACCGGCGCTTCGGCTGTCGCTGTTGCCGCAAACCTCAAGGGAATGGCAGATAAAAAAGTATGGGTAAAACTTCCCGGCGGAGAGCTTTTCATTGAGCTTCATGACAATGGCCATGTATACATGACCGGTCCGGCCGAGGAAGTATTTGAAGGGCAAATCAACCTGTAGCACAAAAGGAGGGCGTATGTTCAAGGGTTCAATTGTTGCGTTAGTTACACCATTCAAAAACGGGAAGGTTGATGAGAAGGTCCTGGCAAAGCTTATCGAATGGCATATCAGCGAGGGTACGGATGCCATTGTGCCCTGCGGCACAACCGGTGAATCAGCCACACTTGACTACAAGGACCACTTCAGGGTGATAAGGTTGACGGTTGAAGTGGTGAATAAACGAGTGCCGGTCATAGCAGGAACAGGCGCCAATGCCACTGACGAGACGATCATGATCACCAAAGAGGCGAAGAAGTCCGGCGCTGACGCAGCGCTTCTGGTCACCCCTTATTACAACAAGCCTACGCAGGAGGGTCTCTACCGTCATTATAAGGCTGTGGCTGATGCAGTGAAGATACCGATTGTGCTCTATAATGTGCCGGGCAGGACGGCTGTGAATATGCTTCCGTCGACTGTTGCCAGGCTTGCCGGGATAAGTAATATCGTTGCCATCAAGGAGGCCACAGGAGATCTCAGGCAGGTGAGCGAGATCATCAGGCTCTGCGGTGACAGGCTTGCTGTCATATCCGGCGATGATTTTACTACCCTTCCGCTTATGGCGCTGGGCGGCACCGGAGTCATTTCCGTGTCAGCCAATGTGGCCCCGAAGCTTGTTGCCAGGATGTGCGCGCTGTGGGGGCAGGGCAAGTTTGACGAGGCAAGAAAAATCCATTTTCAGCTCGAACCGCTGAATGCGGCGATGTTTATCGAGACGAACCCGATTCCGGCAAAGACTGCCCTGGCGATGATGGGCAGGTGCAGGGAAGAGTTCAAGCTGCCGCTCTGCGAGATGGCGCCTGAGAACAAGGAAAAACTCAAGAAGGTGCTTAAGGGTATGAAGCTCATAAAATAAAGAGCGTCCTGTAGAGAAGCCTGCGGGCCCTCCGATGTCGTCAGACCGGACTTGATCCGGTATCCGGAACATATTGGAAACACTGGATTCCCGATTATCAACTTCGGAGGCGACAGGCATAGCAACAGAGTTTATAAACAGGCTCTGAACCGGCGTTATAAAACATACTTATCGGTTCATTGAAATATTTAAGCTAACATCTTAATTTTAAATGTAATTATTCTTGACAATGAATTTCAGCCTGTGATAATCTTCAAAGGCTTTTTACCAAAAAATCAATCTGAGAGGAAGCAATGCTCGATATTGAATTAAAATGGATGATCGTTCTGCTGGTCAATTTCCTCGTTCTTGTTTATTTCCTTAATATCATTTTGTTCAGACCTCTCCTTGCCTTGTTCAACGAAAGAGACGCGACTGTAAAGTCAGCTCTTGAGTCTGCAAGAGAAATGGGCAGGAAAAAAGATGCGGGTCTGGCAAGGATGGACCGCGAACTCAAAGAGGCCAGGCGCAGGGCAAAGGACGCT
>JAGVHR010000201.1 GCA_020056455.1 Thermodesulfovibrionales bacterium | reverse complement strand
TCCCATAAGCTCATAGAGGGAGGTGCGTTCACTAAAGACCTCTCTCAGGCGCTCGACTTCTTGTGAAAGATCCTGTTTCTCAAGAGCCCGTTTAATGGTAAAGATAAGGTCGTTGTTATCTACCGGCTTAGTAACGTAGTCGTATACCCCCATCTTTATGGCTTCTACTGCAGATTTTACCTCAGCATAGGCCGTGATGATGACAATGGGTACCGTTGGAGTCCGCTTCTTTATCTCCCCAGCGATGGTAATACCGTCCTTTCCAGGCATTCGGTAGTCTAAAAGAATCAAGTCGGGGATCTCTTTCTCCAGTGATTTTAGAGCCTCCTCGCCATCTTGAGCCTGAAATACTGAATAGCCATCTACCCTGAGGACGTTGCTTATTGCCCAGCGAAAATCATGATCGTCATCAACTACAAGTATCTTCCTTGCTGACAGGGTTTTTTGGTTAAAAGACATCCTCTCACTCCCTCCTATCCTGAGAAACAGGCAACCTCACGGAAACCGTAGTTCCGTGTTTATTATCATTGTCGATAGTAATACTGCCTTTGTGCTGTTGAACGATAGAGTGGCAGATGCTCAGTCCCAGGCCCGTACCACAATCTTTCGTGGTAAAAAAGGGGTCAAAGATCTTAAGGCGGTAGTCTTTCGGGATACCATGCCCGTCATCAATGACCTTAACATTAACCATCCTATTTGAGGGAAGAAAGTGCGTTTTGACCAGGATTTTCCCTTTACTTGAGATAGCCTGAATGGCATTCAGAAAGAGATTGAGAAAGACCTGTCCAAGCTTATCAGCATCGCCCATGATCTTGGGTAGCCCCTCTTTTAATTGCTTCTCAAAGGAAATTTGAAAAGGGGTTGCCTCAAGCTCAGCCATGTGCCACATCCTTGTGACCAGCTCGTTGATGTCCACAAGTCCCCATTCCATGTGAGATGGCTTGGCAAATTCTAATAGATTATTTATCAGCTCGCTTGCCCTCTGACTGCTCCGGTATATCATCTGAAGGTTTTCATTAACCGGGTGTGCAAGACTCATATTATCCAGGCAGAACTGAGCACATGAACTAATCACAGCCAGAGGATTTCTCAGTTCGTGGGCCAGCCCTGCGGCAAGTTGTCCAAGCGAGGAGAGCTTCTCAGACTGCATCAGGCTTTGCTTTATTTTCTCCTGCTCGGTAAAATCTATAGCAGACAGGAAAGTGCCATGGATAAAAGAAGGCCGTGATTCGGAAATATTCATATGTCTTTTTTCTCCTGCCTTGGTTTTGATCCAGCAATCATAGTTTATGGAATAATTTTTAGAGGCATTTTTTTCTAACCTGGCTTTGTAGGAGTGTGCAACATATTCCCTGTCAGCCTCATCTGCAATATCCAGTAAACGAAGCCCCTCAAGTTCTTTTATACTATAGCCCAATACCTTGAGCATTGCCTGGTTAGGCTGCGTAAAACGGCCAGTTTCACCATCAATTATAGCGTAGCATTCACTGCCATGTTGATAAAGTTCCTCGTATTGCATCTTTGACTTTAACAACTCTTCCTCAGCGTTTCTCCTTTCCTTATCCGCCTTGGAAATATACAGGGCAATTTCTGTAGCGATCTTGAGATCATTTTTCTTGAACGGTTTGAGTATATAACCAAAAGGATGGACCATTTTAGCCAAATCCAACCATTTCTGGTCGGCATAAGCAGTTAGGAAGACTATGGGAATATCCCAGCGGGAACGGATGATGTCAGCGGCCTTAATCCCGTCCATCTTCCCGGTCAGTAGAATGTCCATCAGCACCAGGTCAGGATGGAGTTTATCTGCTTTGTCTACTGCTTCTTCTCCGGAGCAAGCGGTTGCAACCACATCATAGCCCAGATCAGTCAGTTGCCAGGCAATGTCCGCGGCAACGATTCCCTCATCCTCAACAATCATGATTTTCGCATTATCCATTTTACCATTTCCTATTTTTTTACGGGAAATGTAATGGTCCACGTCGTTCCACCGTCAACCCGCATATCAGCCTTGCTGTTCATCTGTCTCACCAGGATATTCACCAGATTCAGTCCAAAGGATTTTAGGTTCGTTAAATCCATCGACTCCGGAAAGCCGATCCCGTTATCCTGAACCGTAAGCACCATTTGATTGTATTCCAATCGCATCCTGACATTTATCTCCCCTTCCTTTCCTTCCGGAAAGGCATGTTTCAGGGCATTAGAGATAAGTTCGCTCAGGATCAGGCCGTAGGGGATTGAATTACCTATGTCAAGACTTATCTCACCGGTACTTACATTGATCTCCACAGGGGACCCAGTCTTTACGTAGGACTGGTTAATGTTGCCGATCAATTCTCGGATAAAGCTGCCGAAATCAACCCTGGTCAGATCTTGAGACTCATATAGCTGGGTATGAATAGAGGCCATGGTTCCTAAACGTTCTGCGATTTCCCAGAGTGCCTCTTTGGCTTTTTCATCCTGCAAATAGGTGGCCTTCAAATTGAGAAGGCTCGAAATCACCTGAAGGTTGTTCTTCACCCTGTGGTGGATTTCCTTGAGCATCGTTTCCTTCTCCAGAAGCGATGCCTGGATCTTCTCCTCCGCCTGCCTGCGCTCGGTAATATCTTCGTATATTACCTCATACTGACTTTCACCGTCCCAAAGTAGTCCTGTGCGGAAGACCTGGAGATGGCGGACTTCGCCCTTTTTCCTTACGATGCTCACTTCGTATTCTGACGGGACATCATCACCTTGTATTCTTTTTTCCCTTCTTATCTTAAACTCTGCATAACTCTGCGGTGTATAGCGATTCTTGGTGGGGGTTGTTTTCAATTCCTCGATGCTGTCGAAGTCATAGATATCCAGAATAGCCCGGTTGGCATAAATGGTCTCACCTTCTTGGGTCACGATGCGCACACCCAGCGGGGAGTCATCCAGAGACCGGCGGAAGTTTTCTTCAGACCGGCGCAGCGCCTCTTCTGCCCGCTTGCGGGAGGTAATGTCGTGAATCACAAGGACCACCAAGCGCAGCCCATTAAGGCGTCCCCCCGACATGGAGGCTTCGCCCTCAAACAGGGAGCCATCCTTGCGGCGAAAAAGCTTTTCCATTCGTCTTCCGATGTGACCGCATTGTCCGACACCCTTTTTCAAGAACTTCTCCAACCTTTCTTGATGGATTTCACCTATCTCCTCCCGCAGCAGGATGTCGACCGGTTGATTCAAGGCTTCTTCCTCGGAATACTGGAATAACTCCTGGGCCGCGCCGTTGAAAAGAACGAGCCGGCCCTCG
>JAGVHR010000259.1 GCA_020056455.1 Thermodesulfovibrionales bacterium | reverse complement strand
GGTGAATATACGCTGATGTTCTTCACCCTCCTGTCTGATGACCTCATACTCGGGCAGTTTTCCGTACAGTAACTGGCTTTTTTCCTGAAGTTCAGTTTTATAATCAAAGAAGTCACCGCTTTCAAAAGCCTGGGCTATCCTGTCTCTGAAAAAGCCCGTAATAATATTTCTGGCCGTCTCGAAACCTGCATCAAGATATAGAGCTCCGATTACCGCCTCAAAGGTATCAGCGAGTATCGATTTCTTGTTCCTGCCGCCTGTCGTTTTTTCCCCCTTGCCAAGAAGAAGATTATCACCAAAATCAAGCTCCAGAGCAATTTCCGCAAAAACAGGCTCACTCACGACATAAGATTTGATTTTTGCAAGGACTGCTTCAGTGCAGGGAGGCTCGTGAAGATAAAGATACTCAACAATTACAAGTCCAATGACCGAGTCTCCAAGAAACTCAAGTCGCTCATTATATACGGCAGTTTCTTCTTTATTCTCATGATAATAGGACTTGTGGGTGAGCGCCTCATAAAGAAGCTCTTTATTATTGAAGACATAGTTGAGTTTTTTTTCTACCGCGTCAAAAAGAGTTTTTGTCCCCTTCCTGCTCAATCTTTGAACTCTTTAAAAAGAAGACAGGCGTTTGTCCCGCCGAAGCCGAAAGAGTTGGATAAAGCAGTGCTGACTGTCGCCGGCCGTGGTTCGTGGGGGACATAATCAAGGTCGCATCCCTCATCAGGGTTCTCCAGATTGATGGTAGGCGGAATCATACTATTGTGGATGCTGAGTACACTTACCACAGCCTCAACGCCACCTGCAGCGCCGAGCAGATGTCCGGTCATTGACTTGGTGGAACTGACCTTGAGGCTGTACGCGTGGTCACCGAACACAGTCTTGATGGCCTGCGTTTCGAGTTCATCTCCGTGCTTTGTCGAGGTGCCGTGGGCATTTATATAGTCCACATCCGAAGGTTCCAGGCCGGCATCTCTGAGGGCCATGGCCATGCAGCGTGCGGCCCCTTCGCCGCCGGGAGCAGGTGATGTAATATGATATGCATCGCCCGTGAGCCCATAGCCCACGAGTTCCGCATAGATCCTTGCATTGCGCTTCAGAGCATGATTTAGTTCTTCAAGGATGACAATACCCGAGCCCTCGCCCATGACAAAACCGTCTCTGTCTCTGTCAAATGGCCTGCTGGCCTTCTCAGGCTCATCGTTCCGCGTGGAGAGCGCCTTCATTGCGTTGAACCCGCCGATACCCATGGAGGTAATAACAGACTCCGTTCCTCCGGCAATCATGGCATCCGCATCGCCCCTCTGGATAACCTTGAATGCGTCGCCGATAGCATGGCTGCCGGTCGCACATGCAGTTGCAGGGGCAGAGTTCGGTCCCTTGGCGCCGAACCTGATCGAAATCTGTCCTGCGGCAAGGTTGATGATCAGCATGGGAATAAAAAACGGCGTTATCTTTCTTGGCCCCTTCTCAAGAAGCACACTGTGATAGTGTTCGATGGCAGGAAGACCCCCCATACCGGCGCCGACATATACACCTACACGGGCTGCATTCGTTTCATCTATCTTCAGGCCGGAGTCCTCCATAGCCATGGTTGCGGCAGCTATTCCGAACTGAATGAATCTGTCCATCTTCTTGATCTCTTTGATCTCGATATAGTCTTCGGGGTTGAATCCGTCCACCTCTCCGGCGATCCGGGTGGGGAATAGCGAGGCATCAAAATGGGTTATTCTTCGTATGCCTGACTTCCCCTTTAGAAACCCCTGCCAGCTCTTTTCGACGCCGATGCCGACCGGGGTTATCAGGCCGAGCCCGGTTACCGCTATACGCCTCTTTTCCATTAATCCTGTTTGTTCTTGATATACTCTACAGCGTCCTTGACCTTTTGAATCTTCTCTGCGTCCTCATCCGGGATCTCCACATTAAAAGCCTCTTCAAATGCCATGACAAGCTCAACAGTATCGAGCGAATCAGCTCCAAGGTCCTCCACAAAAGACGAATCCGGAGTTATCTCAGCGGCATTCACTCCAAGCTGCTTTGCAATGATCTCTTTAACTTTTTCTTCTACCATTCCTTTACCTCCATGTTGATTTCTTTATTTACATGTATCGGTTACATGTACATGCCGCCGTTTACGTGAATTACCTGACCCGTGATATACCCATTATCCGGCGAGGCAAAAAAAGCAACGGCATTTGCTACGTCATCCACGGAACCAAATCTTCCGAGGGGTATTGATTTTAACATTTCCTGCCTGATATTTTCACTCAGGGCATCGGTCATCGCAGTTGAGATAAATCCGGGAGCAACTGCATTGGCCGTAATGGCCCTGTTTGCGTACTCCCTGGCCGTTGTTTTGGTAAGTCCGATAATGCCGGCCTTTGAAGCGCTGTAATTGGCCTGGCCGGGGTTGCCCATGAAGGCCACAACCGAAGCGATATTGATGATCCTGCCATAGCGCTGCTTCACCATCACCTTAAGCGCCTCTTTTGAGCAGAGGAACACGCCTTTCAGATTGATGCCAAGCACGAGGTCCCAATCCTCTTCCTTAAGCCTGAGAAGGAGCCCGTCCCGCGTAATCCCGGCATTGTTCACCAGCACGTCGAGTCTGCCGCATTCCTTCAGAGCTTCATTGAAAGCCCTTGAGACATCGGCAGATTTTGACACGTCAAGATCCACAGCCCTTGCCCTGACACCTTTCTGCGACAGTTCTGCCGCTGTCTCTTCCGCGCTTTTCAAAGAAACATCGGCAATTATAAGGTCAGCTCCCTTTGAGGCAAACTTCTCCGCAATGGCCTTGCCAATGCCCCGTGCGCCTCCGGTCACCATTACTACCTGCCCTTTTAGTTCCATATCACCTCCCTGAAAAATCGGTGTTCATTTTAACAGAGTACAGGTATCTTTTCCACCCTTTTCTTGACGGACAGTCAATTGCTTTTTCCTCTGATGATGCGTAAGATAAATATCAATTAGTTTAGCAATTTAATACCTTGCAAAAGGAGAATCATATGGCAGAAGCAACAGTTATAATAGAGGGCATGTCATGTATGCACTGCGTCGGGAGGGTGAAAAAGGCCATAGACAATCTCGCGGGCATCACCGGCAGCAATGTTGAAGTTGGAAAGGCGGTAGTCAGTTTCGACGAGTCAAAGGTATCTCAGACAGACATTGAGGCGGCAATTACAAAGGCAGGATACAAGATAAAGCCTTAGGAAGACCCGCGAATGACAGCGCCTGTCTTGCCTGCGACGTAATCAACAAGTGCGCTATGGACAGGCTCAATCTCTGATTCCGCGAGAGTCCTGTCTTTGCTTCTGTAAATCACTCTCACTCCGAGACTCTTTTTCTCCGGCTCCATGTTCTTGCCCTTATAGTAGTCAAAAAGTTCCACATGCTCGATCAGCTCAGACTCATAATCCAGGAAATGACCCAACAGCCCGGCAGCGGTTATCCGGTCATCAATAATCAACGCAACATCCCTCTCTATGGACGGATACCTTGGGATCTGTTTGTAGACAATTTCCTTCTCAGCAAGGGAAAGTATCAGGTCAATATCCAACTCAAAGACGATCACCTGGGGCTTATGCATCTTCAGGTCGAGCTGCTCTATTACCTGAGGCGCAAGTTCTCCCACGAAACCTATACATATTTCGCCGAAATAAATATCACCCGACTTTCCGGCATGCAGGAAGACTTCCTTCGCAGGAGCCATCGAATGACCCCTCAGCCTCAGCTCCTCAAAGAGGGCTTCAATAGCCCCCTTTACATTGAAAAACGGCGGCACAGCGTCTTTCCATATGACAGCGCCATTGTCCTGAAAAAACAGCCCACAGAGATTCAGGCCTTCTGAAGGGAGTTGTTTGCCATGGTCAATATACACCCTCGAAATCTCAAAAATACGGATATCTCTCACTCCATGTGAAAGATTATATAGAAAATTCCTGACCAGGGAAGGCAGCAGCGTTGTCCTCATCAGGCACTCCTCCTGTTTCAGAGGGTTTTTTAGCGTTACGTGCCTTAGCCTGTGCTCGCTGCTGTGATCAGCCATGGAAAGGACATCAAGATCTGCGCTGTTCATAAAACTGAAATTGACGACCTCATGGAAACCACTTCTCCGTATAGACTCACGGATCGTATGGATAGTCCTTTCTTTCACGTTGAGGACCCCATCGGAAAGCAAGGCCCTTGGTCTCCTCGCCGGTATGCGATCATATCCGTAACAGCGTGCAATCTCCTCGATTATATCAACCGGACGGCAAAGGTCCCCTCTGAACGCAGGAGGCACTGCAAAGAAATCATCCCCCACGTCCTCAGTACTGATGCCGATCCTGTTGAGCAGTCTGTGGACTTCATTATTATCAATGCTCATCCCGATTAATCTGTTCACCCGGCCAAAGGGGACACGAATTTTTACAGCTTCATATTTCATCGGATAGACATCCACAATGTCCCGGAGCATCCCCCCGCTGAGTTCTGCAATGAGCAGCGCTGCCCT
>JAGVHR010000147.1 GCA_020056455.1 Thermodesulfovibrionales bacterium | reverse complement strand
TGCCTATGAGGTGAGGGCGCTCAAAAAGTCGCCGGCCTTGCCCTATGCCTATGGTTATTCATTATATTCAAACTGTGACGCTGCGGTGACGCCGTAAAGAATGGTTGAACCCCTGGACTGTTCAGCCGTAGAGTTTTCTCACTCTTGATGCCAGTTAAAACAGAGGAGACTTTTCGGTCTCCCCTGTTTGTATTGTTCGATAATTGTTGACATTGCAGTCAGAAATATGGTAAAAATGACGACATGATTGTAGATTCTTTGTATGAAAGGCTGTTGACGCCTCCGACCGATAAAAGTTTCTTCCTGTTTGGACTGCGTGGCGTTGGAAAAAGCACTTGGGTAAAGCAGACTTTCCCTGATGCTCTCCGTTTTGACCTTCTTGACGAGGGGCTTTTTCAGAGCTATCTGCGGGACCCGCGGATGTTCGGCAGAGAACTGCTCCGGGTTTCTCCCCGGAAGACAGTAATTGTGGATGAAGTGCAGCGGCTGCCTTCGCTTCTGAACGAAGTTCACCGTTTTATTGAGGAGCGTCAGCTCAGGTTTATTCTCTTGGGATCAAGCGCAAGAAAGCTTAAGCAGGCGGGTACAAATCTGCTTGCGGGCAGGGCATTAAAACGGACGATGTTTCCATTTCTTCCTGAAGAGCTGGGAAGCGACTTTAATCTCAATGAAGTACTCTGTTTTGGAAGCCTTCCGATAATATGGCAGTCGTCGTCAAAGCCCGATACCCTTGATGCTTATGTTCAGCTGTTTCTTAAAGAGGAGATTCAGGCCGAGGCTTTAGTCAGAAATCTTCCAGGCTTTGCGCGATTTTTGCCTGTAGCATCCCTTTTTCATGGTCAGGTGCTGAATATATCCAGCCTGGCAAGAGATGCCGGAGTCGCACGCACAACAGTGACAGGTTATATTGATATTCTGTCAGATACTAATCTTGCATGGTTGCTGCCGGCCTTTGAGGGTCGTCTGCGTGTAAAGGAACGCAAACACCCGAAACTCTACTGGACTGATGCCGGAGTTGTAAGGGCTATACGCCGTGAATACCATCAGATAGGAGAGGCAGAGCGCGGCGTATTATTTGAGGGCTGGATAGCCAATCTTCTCAGGGCTTATGGAGAGCCCGGCAGTGCATTAGGCCTTCCCTATGACGCTATTTATTATTGGTCACCTGCACAGGGCGGTGGTGAGGTGGACTTTCTGATACAGAGGAGACAGGAGTTCACAGCAATTGAGGTCAAGGCAAAAGAGATCCTGAGTAATCGGGACTTTGGAGGGTCAAGGACGATTGCAGAACTGAAGGGCATAAAGCGAAGAATAGTGGTATTCATGGGTGCAAGGCCGTTTCTGACGGAGGACGGCATAGAAGCATTGCCGGTCGATAATTTTTTGCAGGAACTCAGGGATAAACTACTTTAGTAGATATGATGGTGAGCTGAATTCTGATCTATAAGAGGAACCGCAGCCTGAGCCCGACTGCGTAATATCTGAAACCCGCCACCATCTCGACTGAATAATTTCCGCCTTCAGCGTTTATCTCAGACCATATATGCCGGGTAAGTCTTTGACCGAGAGCGCCGTACCCACCAATGAAAAAATCGCTGACTTTCGTCCGGTTTCTCCTGAAGGCCTGATGACCGGTATAAGGCTCTGCCTCAAAATACGTTCTTCCTTTTTCATAATAAAGATAACCAAATATCTGATGAGAGATAAAACCCTCCGGATCGAAATAGCCGCCTTTGCTTTGGCGGTCAAAATTCAAATACCGAAGCCGGTAGCCAATGGACAGCGCCGGACCCTTGTCGTACGCAAGATATCTGGCTGATAACTGAATATCGTCGGAGCTGTTATCGTCCGAATAGTCCTTGTAATAATAACTCCCGGAAACGGTCAGCCCTTTCACTATACTCTGAGTGAACCTGACATTTGCTCCGGATACCTGTATCTTGTTTTTCAATAGCTGGGCTGTCTCTGTAAGCACGGTACTCCCTCCGCTTATTCCTATCGTTCCGTCCAACAGTTTGAAGTCTGCTGATAATGACCCTGTTACAACAGCGCCATCCCTGCCCGGAACAGTCAACCCCAGATCTGCTGTCATATCGAGCGCTTCCACTGGTTTGGAATGTATTTTAAGAAACAGTACCTCTGCATCTTTTCTCAGGACCGGGTCACTGGCCTCGATATGCTGATAATTCAGGTCCACCTTCAACCTGCCGAGCCCTGATCCGCAGGAAAGGGCATATTTCACCGTTCTGTTGTCGTCTGTGTCGTTATAATAGATAAACCCGGCATCGAGATGAGGCCTTATTGACTTGCCGGTCTCTCCGTCAGGCCCGACTGGTTCTGCCTTACCGGACAGCTCTTTGCTGTCCGGGCCTGACGCTTCAACAGCAAGCCCGGGATTGCTCAGCATTAATAATATAAGCGCTGAAATAATATACAGGTGCATTCTCTTTGTCGGCTTCGTAAAAAGTCAGTATGCTGCGTTGCGCTGCATAACTCGTCACTGCGACGTACCTGCAAGTACGCCTCATTCCTCATTTCTTGCGCGCCTTGCCTCCGGAGCTTTTTACAAACCCTTCTCATTTTCGACTTTTTACAAGTCTGTC
>JAGVHR010000114.1 GCA_020056455.1 Thermodesulfovibrionales bacterium | reverse complement strand
GACAGAGCACTCTTATATCCAACCAGGTGCTGGCCATGAAAAATGCAGAGATAGCCCTTGCGGCTGCTGCCGGCAATTCCAATACAACAGACACTACCAGCGCCTGGCCCGGCGCAGACCCTAATGTGTCTTTACGGGTCATGGCTTCGGAGCAGAACGACTGCAGGGCCTCATTTTCCAACTACAGCCCATCCGGTACCCCAAGCCAGTTCAATATTACAGCGCCTGGCTATGAGATACTGTCAACCTATCCGGATGCGCAGTACAAGACCCTCTCAGGCACATCAATGGCAACTCCTGTTGTGGCTGGTGTTGCTGCCATGGTCTGGGGCAAGTTCCCTGCTGATACCAGGGCGGGGCTGGTAAACAGGATTTTGAACAGCGGCAAAGTGACCGGCTGCGGCTTTGCGGCCAATACAAAAAGGGTCAATTTACGCGCCGCAATAACCGGAACAGGAGAGACTGCCATTGTCGGCAGGCTGCTCGATCCTTTTACAGGCAAGGCGACAAGTCCTCAGAGTACTGTAACAACAGCACAGCTGAAATCAGGGGCAACTGTTTTGGCGTCTGACGCCACTACCAAGGGCGGATTTTATGAGATAACCGGTCTGGCCGCGGGCACTTCAAGGACCCTCAAAGGCGTAAAGACCGGTGCTGTAAATGACGTATTCCTTAGAAGCGGCATTGCCATTACTGCCGGAGCGGTTGCCGGCCCCTTTACTGATGCCTTCCCTGCAAGCAGAGCTACTGGCAATGCAGCAGTAACACTCGACTGGAGAAACCTGCAGCCGCAGTTGCCTGAAGTCGACTGTGCAACCGGGTGCAAACTCGGCTGGGAAATGGATTTGATAGTCAAACTGCCTGACGGCAGTTATATCCTTCCATACTTTATCAACAGCACTATGTGGCAGGGTGAGCTTCTTGGCGCCCCGTTTGTCAGGAGCCCTCGTGATTCTTACGGTGATTCCGAGCCGCTTGAGACAGTTGTTATAGGGTCATCTGCTGCTAACGGCACATATCAGGTGGTTGTGTTAAATGGAGGAGACGGGACTACGAACTGGGGGTTCAATCCTCAGTGGACCAATTCAGGGGCATCTGTGCAGGTCTATAACGGCGCTGCTCCTCTTACAGGCGCATCTCATCAGGCAGTTCCGGCAGCATGCGGTTCATCATTTTTCTGGCATGTGGGAAGCATGGTGAAAACCGGGACCTCTTATGTATGGACAGCGGTGAATACGTGCACTAATACGCTGCCGTAAATAGAATCCACATTACCTTAAAAGGCGCCTGAGAGTCATATCCCAGGCGCCTTTTTTTTGTAATTTATGATAGTGGCGTCTTTGTTATCAATTCGGCCAGGCCTGTCTGCTACTGCTCAAGTTTCTGGGCCTTGACAGAAAGATAATATGATGCTATCAGCACTATGACCACACATGCGCTCAGGCCGAGCTCGTAGAGTTTTTCTGTCGGAACATGTTCCATGAACGACGTCTGGGCTTCTATGAGCAGGATTCTTCGTACTGCGGCGATAATGCCGATGGCAAGAAAAGGCGCAAGCACGAATTTCTGTTTTTTCAGGAACCTGATGACTGTCCAGAGCAGTTCGAGTATTATGAGCGCCAGGAGAACGTCGTTTACGAGATGGATTATGGAATCACGCGTTGGGTTTGTAAGGTTAAGCACAGCATAATAAAAAATGAAGCCACAGGCAGCAAGCAGCAGAATCGCAGCAATCATATGCAGAAGCATATCTGCTTTGACCAGCAGTGTGCGAAATATCTCCAATAAATCAGGCTTGTTCTCTTGCATGACCGTTTCTTTGTCAATTATAGCATGCACGAAGCAGAATATTGGGAAAGTGGGAGGCCATAGGCGTTAACTTGAGAAATTGAAAAGAGCTGTCTTCTGGCCGCTTTTTCTCTATGCCTTTGGCCTTTTCATGGGTGTGATATACTGAAATCAAAACGCCTGCTATTTCGCGAAAGGAGAAAACATCATGTCTGAAATGCCTGGGTCGCTGCTGGCTCAAGTTATACGCCGGAAGGCGGATGAGATGAAAAAACTCTGTGAAGGACTGGATGAACAGACAGCTTCACGCGCTCCTCAGGGCAGATGGTCTCCGAAACAGATCATATCCCACATCTCAGGACAGGATGGCATCGGGTATATGCCTGCAGTCAGACTCATCCTTGAGAAGGATACGCCGCTTCTGGAGATTATCGCCGAAGACCCTTTCTTTACCGATAGACGCTCCAGGTTGACCATGAAGGAACTGCTGGCTGAATTCGGAAAAGAGTACGATCAACTCAGCAGCTATGTGGTACAGCTGACCGATGATCAGCTATCGAGGAATGCCCATATTCCGCTGTTCAAAGACACTGAACTCGGAGAATATCCGACGTTGGCCGCCTTTATCAGCGCCCTTGCCGAGTGGCATGTGGGATTTCATATCACTCACATGAAGGAGATCCTGCAGGCCTCGGAATAGCCTGAACAACGCAGTGAGTCAAGGCCAGAACTGTGAACAGACTCCTCACGGGCACAGGGGCTGCAATCGGCGGTGCGTTAGGATGGTGGATCGGCTCCTTCATGGGCATCATGAGTTCTTATGTTTTTGGCATCATCTTCTCTGCCTGGCAGATCAGGCCGCCCTTACTTCTTTTTTTCTGTTTCCGGCAAGGAGATTCAGGGTCTCAACAAGTCCGGAGAAGGCCATGGCAAAGTAGATATATCCCTTGGGGAAATGGAATTCAAGCCCCTCTGCGATGAGCGTCACACCTACCATCAGGAGAAAGCTGAGGGCCAGCATTTTCAGGGAAGGATGTTTGTGAATAAAGGCGCTGATAGTACCGGCAGAGACAAGCATGACAGCAAGGGCGATGATAACAGCAGCAACCATGACCCCTGTCTTTTGTGCCATGCCAATCGCGGTTATTACTGAATCGAGTGAAAAGACGATATCCAGAGCAACGATCTGAGTGACAACAATGTTGAAAGAGATTTTTCCCTGCAGGGAACTCCTGTCTTCCTCCTTTTCAAAAACGCCGTGTATCTCATGGGTGCCCTTAACGAGAAGAAAAAGTCCGCCGCCGAGCATAATAAGGTCACGGACCGATATCTGATTATTCAGGATTGTAAACAAAGGGGAGGTCAGGCTTGCGAGCCAGACAATGCCGAGCAGAAGCAGGATGCGAGTTATTAAGGCCAGCCCGATTCCGATCGAACGAGCTCCGGCCTGTTGGGAGTGAGGCAGTTTGTTCGAGAGGATAGAGATTACGACAATATTGTCGATCCCGAGAATGATCTCAAGCGCTGTCAGAGTTGCAAGACTTATCCATACCTGTGGATCAGTTATCCATTCCATATTATCTCCTGGTTTATTGATATTCCGACTTTTTATGAGTCTGTTATGTATTATTCAGAGAATTTAAAGCTTCCCCGCCCGCGCGAGGGTGAGGACTGAAACGCTTCCTGCACCTGCCCTGAGAAGCTGCTTTGAGCAGGCATTTACTGTTGCGCCTGTAGTCATGACATCGTCTATGAGAAGTATGCTCATGCCTTTAACATCTGCTGTGCAGGAAAACGCCTTCCGCACATTAATGGCGCGTTCTTTTGAAGAGAGGCCGACCTGGGGAGGAGTGTCCATGACCTTTCTCAGTGCATTTATCAGAAGCGGTATATTCTTTTTTCTCGAAAGGTGATGGGCAAGCAGGAGCGCCTGATTGAATCCCCTGTCTCTAAGTCCGCTCAGAGTAAGAGGAACAGGGACCACAGCGTCTATTCCTTCAGTGCTGTGATACAGCAGTAATTCCGCAAGGGGTTTTGCCAGACGCCGGGTCCTGAGAAATTTAAAATGATGTATTGCACAGGAGAGAGAGCCGTCATAGAGGCCGAATGAAGCAGCCTTTGTAAATGCCGGCGGAACTTCAAGACAAGGCCGGCACCGGTCAGCATGGACCGAGACAAGTGGTACGCCGCATATCCTGCACGAAGGCCCTGTATAGCGTGCTATTGCATCCCAGCAGCGCCTGCAGAATGGG
>JAGVHR010000131.1 GCA_020056455.1 Thermodesulfovibrionales bacterium | reverse complement strand
GTGTTGTGAATGGCGCATATCCTTTACCAGGGCCGGCTGCTCTGTCGAGCAGATAAAAAGAGACCCCTCCGATAAGGATGCCGATGAGAAGGAAAAAAGCGATTATACTGAATTTATTTCTCATGATTGTTCATTATAATAGTCTTCAGGCATGTTGTAAAGTGTCCTTTCTTGACAAATTCACCGGTCTAATGCTAATTTTTTAAGCTCAGAATGAGTGAGAATTCAGGGTTTGGGACAGTTTTTTGCCCTTCCTGTTTGTGATCGTCCCAAAAAAATTCACCTGTTCGATATCAGGAGGTGTCTCATGATAAAACGGTATCTTTTGGCGCCGGGACCAACGCCGGTTCCTCCGGAAGCTTTGCTGGCCATGGCAATGCCGATAATTCATCACCGCGCCCCGGACTTTCTTCCGGTGCTCGAGTCCGCAAAAAAAGGCCTGCAGTGGCTGTACCAGACAAAAAACGACGTGCTGATCATCTGCTCCACCGGCACAGGAGGCATGGTCGGATCAGTGAACAACTTCTTCAACCAGGGTGACAAGGCCCTTGTCATAAATGCCGGAAACTTCGGCGAACGCTGGACAAAGATCTGCAATGCATACAACCTCTCTGTTGAGGAGATCAGGATAGACTGGGGCTATACCGTAAAGCCTGATGATATTGAAAATGCGCTGAGGAAAGACCCGTCCATAAAAGGGGTCTTTGTTCAGGCATCAGAGACCTCGACCGGTGTCTATCATGATATACAGGCAATAGCTGAGATAGTTAGGAAATATGATAATACCATCCTTGTTGTGGATGCCATCTCAGCGCTGGTTGCGCACGACCTCAGGATGGACGATTGGGGCATTGATGTGCTCATCGGGGGCTCGCAGAAAGGCCTCATGCTTCCCCCCGGCCTTGCCTTTGTAGGCGTAAGTGAAAAGGCCTGGAAGTTTGCAGAGACCTGCAAATCGCCTAAGTTTTACTTTAATTTCATGACAGAGAGGAAGAAGCTCAAAGACAATCAGACGAACTTCACATCACCGGTCTCTCTAATCATCGGGTTGAATGAATGTCTCAGACTGCTTCAGACCGAAGGCCTTGAAAACGCCTTCAGACGCCATGAAAAACTTGCCCAGGCCACCCGTGCGGCTGTGAAGGCCATCGGTCTTGAAATGTTTACAAAAGAATCCCCAAGCAACTCTGTTACAGCCATATGCGCGCCCAAAGGCATTGACGGCCAGGAGATCTACAAAAACCTCAGGGTCAAGTATGGGATAACAGCAGCAGGCGGACAGGGTCAGGCTAAAGGCAAAATATTCAGGATCGCGCATCTCGGCTATGCAGGCACCTTTGATACGATTACCGCGATTGCTGGAGTGGAGATGGCGCTCAAGGGCATGGGGTATCCGGTAAAGCTCGGCACAGGCGTTGGCGCTGCCCAGGAACTCTTAATGGTATAGGAGAGGAAAATTCTGATGAAAGTTCTCGTTAGCGACAATATATCCGCAAAGGGCGTGGAGATACTTAAAAAGGCAGGGCTTGAAGTGGATGTCAGAACCGGCATGAAGCCTGAGGAACTGAAAGCCTGCATCGGCGAATACAGCGGCTTGGTCATCCGATCAGCAACAAAGGTGACCGCAGAGATTATCGAGGCGGCCACAAACCTCAAGGTAATCGGCAGGGCCGGCTCAGGCCTTGATAACGTGGACAAGGCTGCTGCTTCCAAAAAAGGCATTGTCGTCATGAACACCCCGGGCGGCAACACTGTTACAACTGCAGAACATACCATCGCCATGCTTTTTGCGCTTGCGCGCATGGTCCCACAGGCAACCTCTTCGATGAAGGCAGGCAAGTGGGAAAAAAAGAAATTCATGGGGGTTGAGCTCTTCAACAAGACCCTCGGCATCATAGGCCTCGGCGCCATCGGAGGCCAGGTCGCGAAAAAAGCCCAGGGCCTTGAAATGAACGTTATCGCCTTTGACCCGTTTCTGAACGAAGAAAAAGCAACAGCCATGGGCATAAAAAATGTTAGCCTCGACGAGATATTTGCAGAGTCTGACTTCATCACGATCCATTCCCCGATGACGCCGGAAACCAGGGGTCTTGTCAATGCATCGACCATAGCAAAGATGAAAAACGGGGTTAGACTTATTAATTGCGCTCGGGGCGGCATTATCAATGAACAGGACCTCTACGAAGCGCTCAAGAGCGGAAAGGTCGCAGGCGCTGCGCTCGACGTTTTTGAAAAAGAGCCGCCGGAAAACAACCCTCTGCTTACCCTGGACAACTTCGTCTGCACACCCCATCTCGGGGCCTCAACTGAAGAGGCGCAGGAAAATGTGGCCCTTGCAGTTGCCGAGCAGATTGCTGATTATCTCGTTCACGGCACCATAAGGCATGCTGTCAATTTCCCTTCAATACCGAGCGATCAGGTGCCGAGGCTTCAGCCTTATATCAGCCTTGCTGAAAAACTGGGCGCCTTCTCAAGCCAGACCTTTGAAGGCGGAGCTGTTGAGATCATTGTCGAATACTTTGGAGATGCAGCCTCAGTCAATACGGCCCCGGTTACGATCGCCGCATTAAAGGGTTATCTCAGCCCGATCCTGCTGGAGACGGTAAATTTCGTCAATGCTCCCTTTATCGCAAAGGAAAGAGGCATTGAGGTCAAGGAGATAAAGAGCAGCGACGCCGGAGACTACAACAGCAAGATCGCCCTCAGGATCAGGTCGAAGGACAGGGAAAGTTATATTTCAGGCACCCTCTTCAGCAAGAAGGACCCGCGTGTCATCGAGATCGACGCCTTCAAAGTTGAGATCGTTCCCGAAGGCGAGCTGCTTCTCATAAAAAATAATGATAAGCCGGGGGTCATAGGCAATATCGGCAACACCCTCGGTAAAAATCACATCAACATAGCCCGCATGCATTTCGGAAGAGAGTCCGCAGGCGGCATGGCCCTCTCTGTGGTAAGCCTTGATGCAAAGCCCGGGGCCGAAGTCCTTGACCAGCTCAGGGCCTTGCCGGACATCCTGTCCATAAAACATATCACCCTCTAATCCCATACAAGTTTGACGGAGCAGAGAGAGGAGCCATTATGTCAGTAGTAGTAATTGTAGGCGCGCAGTGGGGAGACGAAGGAAAAGGTAAGATAGTGGATTATCTTACCCGGAAGGCCCGGGTCGTTGCACGGTACCAGGGCGGACATAATGCCGGCCACACCGTAGTCATCAATGACGAGAAATATGTGCTTCATCTTGTTCCCTCAGGGATTCTTCACAAGGACACTCTCTGCATAATCGGCAACGGCGTAGTTGTTGAACCGGCAGCGCTCATAGAAGAGATATCAGGACTCAAAAAAAGAGGGATAAAGGTTGGCGACAACCTCCTTATCAGCAAGTCAGCGCACCTGATAATGCCCTACCATATAGCGCTCGATCAGGCAAGCGAAAAGGCCATGGGCAAAAAGAGCATTGGAACAACTGGCAGGGGCATTGGCCCCACCTATGTTGACAAGATGGGACGCTCCGGCATGAGGGTAGGCGACCTTCTTGCTCCTGAGGTCTTTCTTGAAAGACTGAAAGCAAATCTCGTGCATGTAAACTTTCTCCTGAAGAACCTCTACAGGGCTCCCGTCTTTAAGCCCGAAAAAGTCCTGAGTGAATATATGGGATATGCAAAGGTCCTCAGGAAACATATCGCTGATACGGACATCCTTGTTAATTCAGCCATAAAAGAAAAAACAAATGTCCTGCTCGAAGGAGCACAGGGGACGCTTCTTGATATTGACCACGGCACCTACCCCTTTGTCACTTCGTCGAGCGCCATTGCAGGAGGCGCATGTACGGGCCTCGGCATCGGACCGACAAAAATAGACAAGGTACTCGGTATTGTCAAGGCATATACCACTCGCGTGGGCAGCGGACCGTTCCCTACCGAGCTCCATGACAAGACCGGAGAACTCATCAGGGAAAAGGGCGGGGAATTCGGCGCCACCACAGGCAGGGCCAGAAGATGCGGCTGGCTTGATACAGTCATCCTCAGACATTCTGCCCGTGTCAACGGCCTGTCAGGCATTGTGCTGACCAAGCTGGATATCCTTGACGGCATGGATACAATCAGGATATGCAATTCCTATAAATACAAAGGCAGGACCATCACAGAGATGCCGAAAGAACTCTCTGTCCTGGAAAAATGCGTCCCAGTATATGAAGAGGTCAGCGGCTGGAAAGAAAGCACACTCGGCATAACGGAATTCAGAAAACTACCCAAGCAGGCCCAGGCATATATCAGGCATATTGAGGAGCTCATAGGAGTAAAGACTGCCATCGTCTCGACCGGACAGAAGAGAGATGAGCTGATTCAGCTCCGGGAGCCTTTTTGAGGCCTCGCCGTAAACATCAGCGGTTCGTTCGCAGGCTCGAAACAGAGTTTGTCGGCGACAGCAAGACCTACCGTGCCATTTCGAGCGATTTCTCCCGTTACGGACTCTTCATCAGAACGAACCACGCCTTTACCCCCGGCACTGAACTGGATATCACAATCCACCTTCCAAATGGCGCCAATGCTTCCCTGAAAGGCATGGTCATGCGTGCGCTCAAAACGCCTTTTGTCTCGCTGAAAAACGGCATGGGCGTAGAGCTTACCAGCAGGGACCGGAATTATATCAAATTTCTCAGAGAATTTGATCCAAATGAAATTGATCAGTCTCCCTTTGGTGGCGGAACTCCGTCGCAGGCTGAACAGGCCGCTTCAATATCGGTCTCTAATCAGGAGTTTGTGATCATCGCCTGTCCCGCTTGTGGCGTAAAAAACAGGGTCCGCAGGGAAAAGCAGGCCCAAAACATGAAATGCGGCAAATGCGGATTTCTCCTTTCTTCTCCGGCCTGATCCCGGGTCTTGTAAATCTCGTCTATCCCTCTGCATGCCCTGCATGCTCAAGACTGTCGGACAGACTTTCCCATGCCCCATTCTG
>JAGVHR010000225.1 GCA_020056455.1 Thermodesulfovibrionales bacterium | reverse complement strand
GCATGTTGAGACAGCCCTATGGCGCAGGAAGATTTTTTTCAAAAAAGGAGAGATGGTTTTTTCCTCGTCTGACCAGGAGAGTGAACAGCTTGGCAATATTCTCCTGGCATCAGGACGACTCTCGGCTGACCAGCATCAAAATGCCTTGTCCTTTGCCCGCAAGACCGGAAAGAGTCTGGGCGCTGTCCTTGTTGAGATGCAGTATCTCTCCCCCCAGGAACTCGTTCAGGCTGTTTATCAGAGAGTGGAAGCTGTGATCATGAGCATCAGCGCTGCCTGGGATGCGAAATTTTTCTTTGCGGAAGAGGAGCTTCCCAATAGAGAAGTGGTCATGCTGAGACTGAACCCGTTTGAACTCCTTTATCGCGGAGCCAAGAAGGCTGTTGATGTGGATATGTTAAAAAAAACCTATCTTCTTCATGGCTTGAGTGTAGCGCCTTCGCAGGAAATGGGGAACATAATTTCGCGTGTTGTTTTTGATGAACAGGACAGACAGGTCCTTTTGATGATCAATGGCAAGACTTCGATGAAAGACATTCTTTTGCATTCTCCGTTTACTGAGGAAGAAACGCTCCGGTCCGTTAATGCCCTTTTTAATGCCCAGGCCCTTGATCTCGAAACTGAAAATAGGGCGCAGTATGAGGAAGAAAAGGGGGATTTAATGGGTCAGGAAGAAATGGGGCCTCAATTGGAGCCTGGGGTCGCCGACAAAGTTGACAGGCTTTTTCGCGAGCATAAAGCCCTCGGGTATAGAGGCGTGCTTGGTCTGGGCCGGAATGCAACGCTCCAGGAAATTAAACGTGCCTATCACTCTATGGCCAAAGAGTATCATCCTGACCGGTATCTCCATATCCATTCCGATACTCTGAAGGACAAGCTGAATGTAATTTTTGCCTATCTCAGCGAGGCATATAGAGAGTTGACTCGTGCCGGTGCTGCTGCCTCCGGGCCGAAGACTTCGGTCAATGACCGGCAGGCTCCTCAGACAGACAATAAAGGGCTTGCAAGGATGAAATTCAGAGAAGGCAGGAGAAATCTGGACAATCAGGATTATGAATCTGCTATGACTTTTCTGGGTCAGGCGGTCTATCTGGATGACTCAGTGCCTGATTATCATTTCTATTACGGGGTTGCGCTCTCCATGAACAGGAAGATCAGAGAAGCTGAGGTTTCCATACGCAAGGCGCTTGACCTGTCCCCTGACAATGCGGATTATATCACTGAGTTGGGCAACATCTACCTGAAGCTTGGTTTCAGGACCAGGGCCATGAATGCCTTCAAGAAGGCCCTCGGGCTCAACCCTTATCAGCTCAATGCTGCGGAGGGCCTGACGAAAGCCTCAAAACTTACCTTGCCGGGTCTGTAAAAAGTCCGCATACTGCATTGCGCCTGGAACTCCCTTCGGATTCGCTTAGGGCAGGCTCTTCAACTCTGTAATACCTGACTGTTTTTTTCCTTTGACTTGACAAGGTCCGACCATATGGTAGTCTGAGTTAAAGCCATTTGCATAATTACAGGAATGGAGGCGGATATGGATGTGCTGGGCACGATAAAGACAAGGCGCTCAATAAATTTCTTTGAGATCGGAAAAGACCTTGCTGATGACAAGATAAGAGAATTGCTTGAAACTGCAAATTTTTCACCGTCGTCTTTCAACCTCCAGCCCTGGAGGGTAGTGGTGGTAAAAGATCCTGAGCGAAAGAAAGTCCTCAGAAAATGCGCCTTTGACCAGCCGAAGGCTGAAGAGGCCTCAGCAGTTCTGATAATGATAGCTGACGTAGGAGGGGTGGAAAACAATATCGAACGGGTGCTTGACAGCTGGCAGCAATTGGGATATATCAAGCCTGAGTTGCGTGAGACCTATACAGGCATGGCTGCAAACCTGTATGGGGCTGAAGACAGCCTGTCAAGAAAAATTTTTGCTGTGAAGAACACTGCCCTGTACGCTATGAACATAATGCTTGCGGCAAAAGGGCTGGGACTTGAAACACATCCCATGGACGGTTTTGACGAAGAATGTATAAAACGGGAATTCAATATACCGGATGACAAGATAATACCGATGCTCATAGCTGTGGGCTGGCTGAAATCAGGGATAACGCTTCTACCCCGAGCCTTCAGAAGGAATATAGAAGAATTCGTGACATTCAACAGGTACTAATGGAGGGAATATGGAACGAAGCGGTATTGTTACGGTAAAAGGAAACCCTTTGACGCTCATAGGGCCTGCGCTCAGGAGTGGAGACATCGCCCCGGATTTTACTGTCCTTGACGGCGACCTTAAGCCCGTCAGCCTGAAGGATTTCAGCGGAAAGATCAGGATTATCAGTGTTACCCCGTCGCTTGATACGCCGGTGTGCGATCTTCAGCTTAGAAGGTTTAACGCTGAGGCGGCTCAGCTTTCCGGCGATATCGTTATCCTTAATATAAGTATGGACCTGCCTTTTGCGGTCTCGCGTTTCTGCGCCAATGCAGGGATAGATAAGGCAAAAGCGCTTTCAGACCACAGGGATGCATCGTTCGGCATGGCCTTTGGTGTGCTTATCAAGGAACTTAGGCTGCTTGCACGTTCGATATTTGTACTGGATAAGGATGGCATAATCAGACATGTCGAGATCGTCCCTGAACTGACCAATCATCCGGATTATGACTCGGCGCTCTCGACTGTAACCAAACTATAAACATCAAAGGGAGGACAGAATGGCTTACACAGCAAAGGACTATAGCTCGATTGTCGGAATGGAAGGGTTCAGCGAAACGCTTATCAGAAACCACTTTACGCTTTACCAGGGATATGTAACGAATACAAATAAGGTTTCAGATATTCTTGTTCAGATGTTCAAGGACGGCAGTACCGGAACTCCGGAATATGCAGAGCTCAAGAGAAGGTTTGGATGGGAATTCAACGGCATGCGGCTCCATGAATATTATTTCGGTAACCTTGGAGGAAAGAGTGAGCTGAATATGGACGGAAAGCTTGCTCTGCTTATGCAGGCTGAATTCGGCAGCTATGATAACTGGGAAAAGGACTTCAGAGCAACCGGGGCCATGCGCGGCGTTGGCTGGGTTGTCCTTTATGAGGATACGACTGACGGCAGGCTGTTTAACGTCTGGATCAATGAGCACGATGTGGCCCATCTTGCAGGATGCAGGCCGGTGCTGATTATGGATGTGTTCGAGCATGCCTATATGATTGATTACGGACTTAAGCGGGCTGATTATATTGAAGCTTTTTTTAAAAATATCAACTGGCGTGCCGCAGAAGCAAGGTTGACGGGCAAATAATTTTTGCAGCGATAAAGGTAACTACTCAGGTTGTTCAAGCTGTAATCTGTCAGGTAAGCCGATCAGACTAAACACCTGCAGACTATCCATCTGAGCAGTTACCGGTTTCCCTGTCAGTACTGGTAGTCGTTAAAGATTTCCCCAATGATATCTGAGACATCGACCTGTTCGGTTCTTTTGGACCTGAGCCCATCAACGTTCTGTACTGCGTGCAGGAGGGCGTCTATCTTCTCTCCGATGGTTAGCATATCCCATAAGGGCGATTCCCTGATGATCTCCATTGTCTCTCTCGTAGTCATGGCGTTCTGCCTCCTTGATGCTTTCAGGCGTTCTGCCTGTCTATATTTCTATCGGCATTATGCAGGTGCATCTTAAATCCTTTTTCCTGTAGATATGTTCGTCCGGTGGTAATGGTATTATAAGGGCACGGCTTGCTTGTCAACCTTGAGATTTTAATGACAGATACGAATACCCATAATCCTGAAGCGACCGGCTTTCCGCACGCGATAGTGCTCAAGGCTTCTGCCGGCTCCGGCAAGACGCATGCGCTGACCCGGAGGTTCGTCGAGTTCCTTTTATCAGAAAAAATAAAAAAGAATAATCTCAGGAATCTCCTCGCCATTACATTTTCCAATAATGCAGCTGCTGAGATGAGGTCACGCATACTTGAATGGCTTAAGGCCCTTGCGCTTGGCAATGACAGTGAGATTGCGGAACTTGGTGAAGCAACCGGTCTTTCAAGGGATGAACTTATGACCAGGGCCGGCGCCATGATCACTACTGTCCTTGAGCACTATGCCGATCTGCAGGTCAAAACCATAGACAGCTTTATGACAGGTATATTCAAGACCTTTGCATTGGACCTCGGATACAATCCTGATTTTGAAGTTGTCCTCCGGAATGATGTCCTTATGGGATATGCCTTTGACAGTTTTTTGAAAAATGTGAGGGAAAAGAGCCCGACAGGCAGATTTCTCCAAGAAATGGTGCAACGCATCATGGAGGCAAAGATGCAGTCTTCGGGCTTTCCATGGGACCCTTCCGCCCTGATACTTAATGAGATCAGGAATATCTACCGTAAGGCTGCATCAACGTGGCAAGCGGTCCTGGTGCGGGACCTTTCTCCTGAGATTATGCAGGTGAAAGGGCGAATAACGGAATATGCAGAAGAGATCGAGATTCTTCTGCGTGTGTCCGGTCTCGAACCCAACAGAAACAGCTCTTTCCCGTCCATTTTGGGGCTCATAAGACAGGACGGCTTCCCGGAAATCATCGGCAGAGGTCTGGCCACCTGTCCTGTCAGATTATATAAGGGCAAGGATTCTGCCATGAGAAGTCATTATGAAAATATCACGAAAAGATGGGCAGACCTTGCAGCAGGGATCTCACGGTACGCGGAACTCTTTGCAGAGGCATACTATTTCCCTTATCTCAAAGTCTTTGATGCCGTAAGGGCAACAATCGAGAGCGTGAAGAAAAAGGAAGACACGGTCTTTATCGAGGACATCAACAGGACGCTTGCCGAATACATGGAAAAGGAGATTGTCCCGGATGTCTATTTCAGGATTGGCGAAACAGTCTTCCATTATCTGATTGATGAGTTTCAGGATACATCGCCTGTGCAGTGGAAGAACCTCTTTCCGCTTGTCGAAAACTCTCTTTCCCAAAACGGCAGCCTGTTTGTCGTGGGAGATACCAAACAGGCAATCTACGGCTTCAGGGATGCCGATTACCGGATCATGAGGGAGATGGAGGTGAAGAACCCTTTCCCTTCAGCCCGGCATATGGTAAAGGAGCTGGAGACGAATTTCAGGAGCCTTCAGGGGATCGTGGATTTTAATGACAGGGTTTTTAAACAGAAGATAGCT
Source organism: Thermodesulfovibrionales bacterium (assembly GCA_020056455.1). Classification (GTDB taxonomy): domain Bacteria; phylum Nitrospirota; class Thermodesulfovibrionia; order Thermodesulfovibrionales; family UBA6898; genus UBA6898. The sequence goes on along the minus strand of JAGVHR010000225.1, from coordinate 11,289 downwards.
TCGGATGAGAAATATGGCGTTATCGCGGGCCTCAGCGGCCTGACCGGCTATATACAGAAGGTGCGGCCTGAAAATGAGGATAAGGGGCATGTCCGTATCATTCGCATTGAACTGGAGGCCGGGGAGACCCCTGAGAGCAGGGAGGTGCGGGAACTCCTCAGCGCGCTGAGACAACGGGGCTACGGATACCGGGATATTGCTGTCCTGACCTTTGAGAATGAGGATGTTGTGAATATTACTTCATGGCTTAATGAGGCCCATGTTCCTTTTATCTCATACAGCAGTCTGGATGTCAGGAGGAGAAAGATTATTGTTGAGATAGTCTCTCTGCTGCGTTTTCTCGATTCGCCTCTTGACGACCTCTCCTTCTCGACTTTTCTCCTCGGAGATCTGTTTGGCTCCTTTATGGCACGGGAAGGCATTGACTCCGGCCGGATGCGTGAATTTATCTTTAAAAACAGGAGGGAAAGGCCGTTATATAAGCGCTTTCAGGAGGATTATCCCGAGCTCTGGAGCAGTTGCTTTGCCGAGCTTTTCAGGTCCAGCGGTTTTCTCCCCCTCTATGATCTTGTGACCTGCGCTTTCAGGATTTTCGATATCTTTCTGTTATTCAGGGAAGAAGAGGCAGCGCTGGCAAAAATGCTTGAAGTGGTGAAAAACCATGAGCAAAGCGGCAGGAACAGTCTGAGGGACTTTATCGAATTTGTTTCCGACGAAGACGGAAACGGGGCCGACTGGAATATAGACGTACCAAGGGAAATGGATGCTGTGAAGGTGATGACTGTTCACAAGGCAAAGGGGCTCGGGTTTCCTGTAGTGGTCCTGCTGGTCTATGGAAAGGCTGCAAGAGGCTTTGATCAGGCGCTGAGGCAGGTCAGCGGCACTGACAGCGTTTGTTTTACACGTCTTAACCGGAAACTCGCTGATATTGTTGATGAATTGGGAGAGCTGTATGGAGAGCTTACTGCAAAGGAGATCGTCAACAGCCTCAACAGTCTTTATGTTGCCCTTACACGTGCAGAGTCCGAGATGTATGTGGTCTGCGTCAGGACCAGGGGAGTCAGGGAGGGCTATCATGCCTGTACATTTCTTCCATATGAAGCATACATGGCATCAGATATGCCTCATGTGATTTATCCCGGTCAGAAGAGGGAAAGCCGGAAGTTAGCTCTGGAGCACGGCCCGATACGCGGCCACATAGCAGCTGGAGCGGAAAGATCAATGAAGTTTGAAGAGAAACAATGGGGGGAATATGTCCACAGGGTCCTTTTTCATATTGATACACAGGAAAAGGGAAGGGGGCCGTTGCTCAGGGGAATCATCAGTAAGGCGGCACAGGAGTGCGTTGTTGATTATCCTGAGGAAGCTGTGTATAAATTGATCTCCGGGTTTCTCGACGTCTCTGAAGTGGTGGAATGGTTTACTGAAAGGCCGGGCAGGATTATCGGTCGGGAGACCGAGGTCTCGGATGCGCAGGGTCATCTTTTCAGGATCGACAGGCTGGTAATTGGCTCCGGCGTGGTGACGGTCATTGACTTCAAGACAGGTCGTGATATTGAGCCGTCCCATATCCATCAGGTCAGAGGATATATGGGCATAATGGGAGAGCTATATCCTGAAAAGAAAGTTGAAGGCATGATCGCCTATGTTGAGCTTGCAACAGTGGTGAAAGTTATATGAAGGCATACCTGTTGCCGAAGTCGTCCGACCTTGTGGCCTGTGTCTCTTCAGCCCTTACAGGTGTCGGTAAGGACTATTCCGGAAACCTCGTGGTTTTCCCAGGCAGGAGACCTGCCCATTTTCTCAGAAGGCAGACAGGCAGGAAACAGGGGCAGGCTTTTATTCCTCCGCGTATTTTTTCCATGGACGATTTCATCGACTTTGTCCATGAAAGACAGACAGCGGACCATGCAAGGAAGATAGAAGGCCTCGATGCCGTGGCCCTGCTCTTCCGGCTTCATCGAAAGGCTGAAAGGCCTGTCGGAGGCAGGGGTTTTTTCTCGCCTGACAGTTTTTTTCCTCTTGGTCTCAGAATATACAGAGACCTCGAAGAACTTTGCATTGAGGATATCTCTGTGGAGGCTGTTAAAGGTCTTGACAGTCTTATTCAGGAGGGTATGCCGCAAAAGTCAGTTGAGCGGTTGCAGAGTCTGTCGTATTTTTACAAAGGCTTTTATCGCGAGTTGCATGAAAAAGGACTCACTACGAGGTCTCTACAGTATAGTGCCGCCCCTGAGATAGTTGACGCAGCAGGACTCACTGAATTCACCAGTATTATTTTTGCCGGATTTTTCGCCTTTACCAGTGCTGAGAGGCGTATGGTGAAGAAGTTGGCTGAATATGAATCAGCATCCTTTATTTTTCAGGACGGCCCTGGTATCGAGCAGCAGCTATCCTCGCTCGGTATAGACTATGAGAGGGCCGAAGGAGATGTTCGGACGCCGGTTATTTCGTTTTACCGGAGCCCTGATACGCATGGCCAGGCCTTTGCCCTGAATCGGCTGATCAACGAAGGCGCCCGATCAGGCATTTTACCGGACGAGCGAACGGTTATTGTGCTGCCGTCTTCGGACACTCTTTTCCCTGTTCTTCATCATGGCATTCCGGAGATCTCTTATGACAGCCTTAATATCTCAATGGGCTATCCCCTGAGGAGGACGCCGATCTTCGGGTTTTTCAACAGCCTGGCACAGCTGATGCTGTCGATGGATGAGAATAGGTTATATCTGCCGGATTATCTGAAATTCGTGCTTCATCCCTATGTAAAGAACATCCTGTTTAGAGGAAGGGCTGACACGACAAGGATCATATTCCATACCATTGAAGATGTCATGACAGAGGGCAGGAACAGGACTTTTTCAGATCTAAACGGGATAGAGCAGGACCTGAATATGATCAATGCCATCCAGGTGAGGATGGCTCAGACTGATGAGGGGACTACGACGGCTGAGATACAGGAGCATCTCGGGTGGATTCACGATAATCTGATCAGGAAATTCCTGCCCCTGACTTCTCTTGCCGACTTTGCCCTGAAATCTTCCGATGTCCTGAAATTTATATATGAAAACAGCACTGCGCGGCTCCATCCCTATTTTCATCCCTTTTCCGAGGCATTTATTTCCGCTATGCAGACAATCTCCAATTCACTCATGAAGGACATGGCCTTTGAGGAAACCCAGAGTTATTTTAATTTCTTCAGAAAATACCTTTTGACTTGCCATGTTCCTTTTGCCGGCACTCCGCTCAGGGGGCTTCAGGTGCTTGGTTTTCTCGAGACAAGGAACCTTTCCTTTGAGAGGGTATTCATCCTCGACATGAATGAGGACGTTATTCCCGCGACTGACAGAGATGGGTCTCTTTTACCTTTGATGGCGCGGTCGGCCCTTGGTCTGCCTACATATACTGACCGCGACAGGATTACAGCCTATTATTTCGACACGTTGATCCACACTGCGCTGGAAGTGCATCTTTTTTCTGTTGAAAATGACCGCAAGGACAGGAGCAGATTTGTTGAGAAGCTTCTATGGGAACAGCAGAGATACGATCATGAGACCAGACCGGACAAATACGTGCAGGCGGTCTTTTATGACATCAGGCTTGGCAACAGGGTGCCTGCGCCGGTTGCCAAGTCTGAGGCTGTTGTTGAGTTGCTGCGTGATTTTGAGTTCAGCGCCACAGCGCTTGACACCTATCTGACGTGTCCTCTCAGGTTTTATTACCGGTATGTATTGCTTATCAGCGAAAAAGAAGGTGTTACAGGGGAACTCGGGAGGGCCGACATCGGCAGGTTTGTCCATGACGTGCTCCATTCTTATTTCAGTGACAGGCAGGGAAGGCCCCTTACTGAGGCAGATCTCAATGAGGTCGTGATGGAGAGACTCATTGATCAGAAATTCTCCGGACTGTACGGCACTGACCCGGCAGGAGCGGCATGGCTTTTGAAAACACAGATTCAAAAACATCTCAGGGATTTTCTCAGGGGACATCAGTCTGAGCTTCTAAGACGCGGACCTGTTGCGATTATGGAACTGGAGTGCGACCTGAAGATCAGCTGGAACTCTTTTACCCTTAGAGGGCGGATCGACCGGGTCGAAGACAGAAACGGCAGGATCTTCATAATTGATTATAAGACCCAGGCGAACGACCATTATCTGAGGATACTGTTTGACAGGCTTGACCCTGATGACAGAGTCTCCTGGCATAAGGCTATCGGGTCGCTTCAACTGCCTTTGTATGCGCTCCTCTGGTCAGTTGCGCGAGGGATGCCGCTCGGACGTATAAACCCTCTTTTTCTTCTACTTGGCAAGGTCAGGCTGGATATGGAAATCGAGGTCCCTCTTTTCGGAGAAACAAGCAATATACATGCCGGGGTTGGAGTATTGCAGGACATCATACTTAAGCTCCTCGTGGAGATAACAGACGTCAACAGGCCGTTTGCCCCTGCTTATAATATGAAGGAGGCCTGTCCGCGCTGCGACTTCAGATATATATGCGGCACACAGTGGATCGTAAATAAGAGGCAGTGATCAGGTCATGGGACTGTGAGCGTGCGTCCGGGGTTTTATGGTATTATTAATGCCTTATGGAACAGCGCCTACAGAAGATCATTGCAGAGATGGGCATTGCCTCCCGCCGCAAGGCTGAGGAGATCATTATCGAGGGCAGGGTGACTGTCAACGGAAAGATCGCTGAGATAGGCATGAAGGCCGATCCTCTTTGTGATCATATCAAAGTGGACGGAAAGCTCCTCACCAAACCTGAAAAAAAAGTATATTATGTCTTCAATAAACCGCGCGGCGTAATGACCTCAATGAGCGACCCCCAGGGGAGGCCTACGGTGAAAGAGTTTTTTAGTGGTATAAAGCAGAGGGTGTTTCCCGTAGGCAGGCTCGATTATGACTCAGAGGGCCTTCTGCTGCTTACGAACGACGGGGACTTTGCCTATGCGATACTCCATCCGTCAAGGAAGATACCCAAGACCTATATTGTAAAGGTCAAGGGTGTGCTTGAGAATGAGCAGCTCGAGCAGTTGAGAAAAGGCATAAAAATAGACGGGAAGCTGACAGCGCCTGCCAAGGTGAAGAAGCTCAAAAGAGTCGAGAGCAATTCATGGATCGAGGTGACGATCCGTGAAGGCAGGAAGCGCCAGATCAGGAAAATGTGCGAGCGGGTGGGACACCAGGTGATCAGGCTTATGAGGATACGGATCAATGGTCTTGAGATGGGGCCTCTTGAGCCCGGCAGCTACAGGAAAATGACCGAAGAAGAGATACATACCATGATGAAAGAAACAGGTACAGGAGTAGCGGCATGAAGCGCAACAGGAACTGCGGAGAGATATTGGAAACCGATATCGGCTCATCAATGACGATAGCCGGCTGGGTTTTCAGGAGAAGAGACCACGGAGGTCTCATTTTTATAGACCTCAGAGACAGGAGCGGCATTTGTCAGGTGGTATTCAGCCCTGACGCCTCCGGCGGGGCACATGAGAAGGCACATGACCTCCGGGCTGAATATGTCATCGCTGTGACCGGAGAGGTCAGAAAACGGCCTGAAGGAACAGAGAATATTAATCTGCCCACCGGCATGACAGAGCTGTATGTCAAGGACCTTGAAGTGCTCAACGAGGCAGCGCCCCTGCCTTATAGCATGGAAGAGGCTGCTGATGCAGGTGAGGCATTGAGGTTGAGGCACCGTTATCTGGACCTGAGACGGCCGGAAATGCAGCGAAATTTTATTATTCGGCACAAGGTTACGAAACTGATACGCGACTTTCTTGACGAGAAGGGCTTCATCGAGATCGAAACACCGATGCTTACCAAGTCCACTCCTGAGGGAGCGCGCGACTATCTCGTGCCGAGCAGGCTCAATCCAGGGCATTTCTATGCGCTGCCCCAGTCGCCCCAGCTTTTCAAGCAGATCCTGATGGTCGCTGGAATGGAGAAATATTTCCAGATTGTAAAATGTTTCCGTGACGAGGACCTGAGGGCAGACCGGCAGCCGGAGTTTACGCAGATAGACCTTGAGATGTCTTTTATCGATAGAAAAGACATTATAGAACTGGTTGAGGCAATGATGAAAAAACTCTTTTCGGAGGCGCTCGGTATTGATATCTCAACGCCTTTTGAGAGGCTGAGTTTTCAGGAGTCAATGGAACGCTTCGGCAATGACAAGCCTGACATGCGCTTTGGACTTGAACTCAAAGACATGGCTGATCTTGCCGGCAGAGGCTCTTTCAAGGTCTTCCTCGACGCCCTTCAAAGCGGCGGCATGGTCAAGGCGATAAACGCCAAAGGAATGGCAGGCATATCGAGAAAAGACATAGATGTTCTTACAACAGAGGCCCAGTCCTTTGGCGCAAAAGGGCTTGCATGGATCAAGGTGAGAAACGGATTTGAATCACCGATAGCCAAGTTCTTTCCGGAGGATGCGCTTAAGGCAATGGCTGCCCGGCTTGAGGCGGAAGATGGAGATATGATGCTGTTTGTGGCAGACAAGCCAAAGATAACCTATGATGTCTTAAGCAGGCTGCGGCTCGAACTCGGCAGGAAGCTGGATCTTATTCATCCCGGATACAAGTTCGTCTGGATCACTGACTTCCCTCTGCTGGAATGGGACGATGAAGAGGGCAGGTTCCAGGCAATGCACCATCCATTCACTTCGGCTGTAGACAATGATATCGAGCGGATAATGAACGGGGACCTGAGCGACAGGGCGATGCTCGGTTCTGTGAAGGCAAAAGCATATGACATTGTGCTTAACGGGTTCGAGATCGGAGGCGGCAGTATCAGGATTCACAATCAGAAGGTGCAGAAGCGTATGTTCGAGCTGCTGAAAATCCAGGAAGAGGAGGCCGGCGCCAAGTTCGGGTTCCTTCTTGAAGCGCTCCAGTACGGTGCGCCGCCGCACGGCGGTCTTGCCCTCGGTCTCGACAGGCTCGTAATGCTGATGGTTGGAGCTACCTCGATCAGGGATGTGATCGCTTTTCCCAAAACGCAGAAGGCCTTCTGTATGATGTCAGGAGCTCCCTCGGCCGTTGAGCCAAAGCAACTCAGGGAACTCCATATCAGGTCTGCTGCTGCCGTTGAAAACAAGGCCTGATGCCTCCCGGAATATGATAAGATAATCTTAAATGAGGATCCTGCTGGTAGAAGATGAAAATGGCGTGGCTAATTTTATCAGGAAAGGGCTTGAGGAGGAATTTTATACAGTTGACCACGCCGTTGATGCTGAGGATGGGATCAGCCTGGTTGAGGCCAATAAGTACGATCTGATAATCCTTGACATAATGCTTCCTGGGATGAGCGGCATAGAACTTTGCAGGGAGATCAGGAAAAAAAGCATCAACTCACCGGTCATGATGCTGACTGCCCGCGATACGATCGACGATAAAGTGACAGGGCTCGACAGCGGCGCTGATGATTATATGACCAAACCCTTTGCCTTTGATGAGTTCCTGGCGAGGGTGCGCGCCCTCCTCAGACGCAAGCAGGACAAACTGACAGAGCTTGTCTTCGGTGAACTCAGAATCGACGCACTTGCCCACAGGGCTTTTGTGAGAGGTAAGGAGGTCTTGCTTAGGCCCAAGGAGTACGCCATCCTTGTGTATCTTCTCAGGAACAGGGGCCGCGTTCTTTCACGCACGCAGATCCTTGAGAATGTCTGGGGATATGATTTCAATCCGAACACCAATATCGTTGATGTACATATCAAATCTCTCAGGGAAAAAATGGATGAAGCCGGTATCACGGACCTTGTGCGAAGCGTCCGGGGAGTCGGATATATGATCGACAACCAGGCCTGATGAGACGGATTTGCAAAAAGCTCCGAAGGCAGGGCGCGCAGGAAATGAGGAATAAGGCGTTCTGTTGGGTACGTCGCAGTTACGAGTTTTGCCGCGCCACACAGCATACGGACTTTTTACGAAGCAGTCAATGATAGTTCCCACCAAAAGGCGTCTTACCATTGTTTTTACGGCAGTTGTGCTGATATTCAACGCTGTCATACTTGTCTTCAGCTATATCTTTCTTCACCAGAGTATTATGAGCAGCGCTAAACGTCATATGAGGGAGGATATTCAGAACGAATTTCTTGATCAGTACAGGCGCGCAGGTCTTGAGCCTATCAGGAGCATGTGGGATGAGCATTATCTCCAGATACTCAACAGGCAGGGAGATGTTGTAGTTTCCTCGAGAAACTCCGCTGGTTTCTATCCAGAACTCAGTCTCGAATCCTTCAGAAAGGCCCTCAGCGGCAAGGAGAGCTTTGCGGTGCAGCCGGTCAATGGTGAGCAGCATCTCGTGGCCTATTTCCCTCTCGACGGTACATATATCGGCAGGGCTGCCATGAACCTGCGGGAAACTGGGAAATATGAGAGACGTTACATTGATCTGGTACTCGTGGCCATCCCGGTCATGTTCCTTTTTTCCTATATTACGAGCCGGTATCTTGTGAACCTTGCCATGGGAAAGATATCGGAATTCTTCACCTTTCAGGAGACCTTTTCATCAAATGTTACACATGAACTCAGGTCTCCCCTTGCGTCACTCAAGGGGAATCTTGAGGTAACCCTGCGCAAGGAACGTACTGTCGGGGAATATCAGGAAACTCTGAGGCTCAGTCTCAAGGAAGCAGACCGCATTATCAGCCTCCTGAACAACCTTTATCTGCTTGCGTCATCCAAGTTCAAACCTCTTGATCTTTTTAAAAATGAAGCTGATGTTGTGAAAATCGTTTCAGATGTGGCTAAGACCTATTCTCCTGCCATGGTTTCTCGCGGCATCAGATTTTCGCTGTCTGAAACAGATGCTGCCCTCTGTCATTGTGATGAGGCCCTGATTCGCAGGACCATTGAAAACCTGCTTGACAATGCAGTGAAATATACTCCTGACAACGGTTCTATTAGTGTTGCTGTTCAGAAAGACCGGAAGAAGATTACACTAACCATTACAAATACGTGCAGGCCTTTTGCCAAAGAGGACGTAAAATATATATTCGACCCGTTTTATCGCGGCAGCAATACAAGGGGGGCAAGCATCGAAGGCAAGGGGCTCGGCCTTTATATCTCCCGGTATATCATCAGATCCCACGGAGGAGAGATCAGGGTGAACAACACGTACGGGAATCTCTTTTCCATCACTATTTCCATCCCTGTCAAATGAATTTACGGGAAAAAAGCGGTTTGTTCAAGTCCTAATGTTTCATTGAATCCCATGATGAGGTTCATGTTATGGACTGCCTGGCCTGAGGCCCCCTTGACTAAGTTGTCGATGGCGGACACGATGATAAGAGTATTTGTCCTCGGATTCACCTTGACCCCGATTTCACAGATGTTCGTTCCCCTGACATTCTTGATATTCGGCAATACTCCCTCAGGAAGCACCCTGACGAAAGGCTCCTCAGCATACGCCCTGGCGTAGAGTTTGAGTGCAGCCATGGTATCCGCCTTTTTAATCAAGGGGGCATAGATCGTCGTCAAAATGCCCCTGTCGACAGGCAGGAGATGGGGGGTAAAGTTGACGAAAATTTTTTTCCCTGCAAGAGCGGATAACTCCTGTTCGATCTCGGGGGTGTGCCTGTGCGTTACAAGACCATATGCCTTGAACCCTTCATTGACTTCGCAGAATGATACGGCTAAATCCGCTTTTCTTCCGGCGCCACTTGTGCCTGACTTTGAGTCTATTATTAATGCATCAGGATTAACCAACTTTCCCCTGAGCGCAGGCATGAGCCCGAGTATTGCGCTTGTGGGATAACAGCCCGGATTGGCAATCAGCTTTGCCTTCCGGATCTTTTTTCTGTTTATCTCGGGAAGTCCGTAAACAGCTTTTTTTAGCGTCTTTCTGTAATTATGCAAAAGACCGTACCATTCAGCATAGGTCCCCGGATCAGTGAGCCGGTAGTCTGCGGAAAGATCAATGACCGTTTTATTGTTACTAAACAGGTAATGTACAGCCTCCTGCGATGCTCCGTGAGGCAGGGCAAGGAAAAAAAGGTCTGCCTTTGCGAGGAGCTTTTCCCTGACCATGGGCTCATAGACAAGACCTGCATATGCAGAAAGAAATGCGAACAACTCATGCACCCTTTTCCCTGCTGACTTCTCCGAGGTAACAGCAGTCACCTCAACATGAGGATGATGCATAAGGATCCTGAGCAGTTCAATGCCTGTGTATCCTGTTGCTCCGCAGACAGCGACCCTCAGTTTCTTTTCATTATTGTCTTTCATTTTCCTGCCGCCTCACAACAAGTATATTTTCAGAAAAAAGAAAAGGCCCGCATAAGGCGGGCCTTTGTATTGTACATTCCGTAGGAAAAGATTATCTCTTTGAGAACTGGAAGCGCTTGCGTGCTCCGGCAAGACCGTATTTCTTCCTTTCCTTCTCCCTTGGGTCTCTGGTAAGAAACCCTTCTTTTTTAAGCTTGCCCCTCATATCTGCGTCCATCTTGATTAGCGCCCTGGATATGCCATGTCTAACAGCGCCCGCCTGACCGGTCATACCTCCGCCCGCAACCTTGATGGAAATATCATGCTTTCCGGACACACCCACAAGTTCGATTGGCTGTTTGATAATCATGCGGAGAGTCTCTCTCTGGAAATAGTCATCAAGGGACCTCTTGTTTACCGTAATTATTCCGCTGCCTGGTCCCATGACCACGCGTGCGACCGCGTTTTTTCTTCGTCCTGTAGCGTTGTATTTTATCTCAGCCATTGAATCTCCTTTATTGCAGTATTTCAGGCGCCTGTGCCTGATGCGGATGGTTGGCCCCCTTGTACACCTTCAGTTTTTTAAGCATCTGCCTGCCGAGAGTATTTTTCGGGAGCATGCCCTGGACCGCTTTTTCAATGATTCTCTCAGGATATTTTGAGAACAGAACTTTGGCAGTCTGGGCCTTGATACCTCCGATATAGCCGGAGTGATGGTAATAAACCTTGTTGTTCAGTTTATTGCCGGTCAGTCTTACCTTTTCAGCGTTGATAACGATGATAAAATCGCCGGTGTCGACATTCGGAGTGAATACCGGCTTGTTTTTTCCTCTGAGATAGGTTGCGATCGTTGTGGCGAGCCTGCCGAGAACAGCGTCTCGTGCATCAACGACATACCACTTGCGATCGACTTCACCTTTTTTTGCAAACTGGGTCTTCATTGTTGCTTCTTACCTTTCTTTCTGAAAATGGGAGTTAGATAAAATAATAAAAACAGACGTCAAATGTCAATATTTTGGTAGGGCTCAGGTCTGGAATTTTGAGAAATCCGCAACCTGTGCCACTGTCTCCCAAAGGCCTTTAAG
>JAGVHR010000246.1 GCA_020056455.1 Thermodesulfovibrionales bacterium | reverse complement strand
TTGAAGGCAAGACCTACGAAGTCAGGGATGGAGATATCATCAACTTCAGGTTTAATGTTTAGTTACGATTGAACTATCTCTGCTCTCTGATACAATTAATATGATGACGCTCTCTCCCGGGATGAAGCAGTCGGGGCAGGATGACCTCTGCAATCCCGTGAGGAAATCGCTGTTATGGAAAAAGTAGAGGAACTTATAGAGAGATACGGTCTTCAGGAGGACCTGGAGCATGTAATTATTCCGCTCCGCACCAGGGACGGCAGACTGATGCGGTGTTTTCTCCTGAAGCGAAAGTTTTTGAGAATAATGTTCGGGGACAGTCATTTCCATGACTATCCCCTTGAAGAGGTAATAGAAGCTACTGTCCTTTATCCGGACATGCCGCTGAAAGAATCGATACTGCTGGTGCATACAGAGCCTGAGGACCAGGCAGCAGTATCTCAGAATATTATAAAAATATAGAGGTGAAAGTGAAAAAGAGAATACTGATTAATGCGTTACATTCCGAGGAAAAACGTGTTGCGATTGTCGAAGGTGACACGCTGGTGGATTTCTATGTTGAGACGGCAGGCAAGGAGCATCTCAAGGGAAATATCTATAAAGCAGTTGTAGTGCGTGTAGAACCCGGTCTGCAGGCTGCATTTGTGAACTTCGGGCCGAAGAAGCATGGTTTTCTTCAGTTCCGCGAGATCAAACCTGAATTTTATCAGCATAAGGACGAGGCGAACAAGCGGCCGCGAATTCAGGACGTCATATCAAAGGGGCATGAGCTTATCGTTCAGGTCGAAAAGGACGAACGGGACAACAAGGGCGCAAGCGTGACAACATATCTCTCGATTCCGGGCAGGTACATAGTAATGATGCCGGGCGAAGAGAGAGTAGGGGTGTCCAGGAAGATCGAGGACAGGGAGGACCGGGGCAGACTGAAGGAGATATTCAACTCTCTAAAACTCCCGAAGAAAATGGGCTTTATTCTGAGGACTGCCGGAAGCGATGCTGCAGAGGAAGACCTTGGTAATGATCTGAAATACCTGACCAAACTTTGGAACAAGATCCAGACTGAGTCGAAGAAGGCGCATGCGCCGGCGCTTATATACAAGGAGCAGGATTTTGCGGTCAAGACAGTGCGCGATTACCTTACATCAGATGTTTCAGAGGTGTTGATCGACGACCCGGATGCGTATAAAATGACAAAGGAATTTCTCAGGAAGACGCTCCCCTGGCGGAAGATCAATATCACGCTGTATAAGGAAAAAATGCCGATCTTCGGGAAAAACCGGATCGAGGACCAGATTATCAAGATCCACGAGAGGTGTGTCTATCTGCCTTCGCGTGGTTATATCGTTATCGACAAGACCGAAGCGCTTACCGCAATTGACGTCAACTCAGGCAGGTCACGCAAGGAGGAGCATATCGAGGCAACCGCGCTCAAGACGAACCTTGAGGCAGCCGACGAGATAGCCAGACAACTCAGGTTTCGCGATCTCGGCGGACTTGTGGTGATCGATTTTATAGACATGGAATCCTCAAAAAACCGGAGGGAAGTCGAGAAGCGTCTGAGAGATGCGATGAGTCCGGACAAGGCCCATTTCGAACTGACAGGCATTTCGAAATTCGGGATTGTCGAGATGACCCGCGAGCGCATGCGTCCGGCCTATACGGAGTCCATTACCCGTAAATGCGAGGCGTGCGGAGGGACCGGCATTGTGAAAAGTGATGAAATGACTGCGGTTTCCGCACTCCGCGATATCCATGTCCAGGCAACAGCAGAGGGTATTAAGGCCGTGACCTGTCGTCTTCCTGTTGAGAGTATGAACTATATGATCAATGCCTGGCGCAATGATATTTCTGCTACTGAGAAGGAGTGCGGCATTCCGATCAGTCTTATTGTTGATACCAGTCTCCTGCCCGGCCAGTACAAAGTTGAGGTGCAGCGACTTGAGCCTGTCAGGGACCAGCACAAGCCTGCGCAGAAACAGCCTGCGCACAAACAACAGGCTGAGCATAAACCTGCAACAGATAAATCCCTGCCTGCGGTTGATCAGGAAATGGCGGTTGAACCTGCCGGACTGACAGGCGAGACCGTTGAGGAGCCGCCTGCATCGAGACCGGAGCAGAAGAGACGCAGAAAGAGAAGGCCACGGTGGGCCAAGAAATATCCCAAAAAGGAAGAGTCTTCCTCGCAGGAAGCAGCCTCAACCCCTTCTGAAGAAGCTGTGCACGATCCGATACAGGAAGGGGTCTGATCGTTATTTCAGCGCAGCATCCAGTATGAAAATTCTTGCTATTGAAACCTCGACTATGCTTGGCGGAGCAGCCATAGCTGATGACAAGGGGCTTATCGCCGAGACGAGGCTTAACGTCAAATCAACTCATTCTGAAAGGCTGATGACTGTCATAGACCAACTGCTGAGGCAGTCTGCTTTGACACTAAGCAGCATAGATGTATTTGCTGTCTCAGCAGGTCCCGGATCATTTACAGGTTTGCGGATCGGACTCGGCACGGCAAAGGGACTTTGTTATGCCACGGGAAAGCCGTTGGTCATGACTCCGACGCTTGAAGCCTTTGCCTGGAATTTCCCTTATTGCAGGCATCCGGTCTGTGTTATGCTCGATGCGCGCAGGGGTGAGGTTTACGCTGCGGTCTTCCGGTGGGAAAATAATGGTTTTATCAGGCTTGTGCCTGAGACTGCGACCAGGCCTGAGGAGCTTTTTAATGCTATTGACAGCCCGGTTGTGCTGGCCGGAGAGGGGGCGTATATCTACCGGGACAGACTGCTTGCGGCCCTCGGAGAAAAGGCATTATTCGCCCCTGTGGTCAGTATGGTGTTGTCTCCTGCGAATGTTGCGATGCTCGGGATTGTAAAGGCGCTTCGACAGGAATTTACAGAGCCTGTGGCTGCGGAGCCCTTTTATATAAGGAAGTCTGAAGCAGAGGTCATCTGGTCAAAAAGGCAGTGATGGATATTGTGATCACTGATCTGAAGGCAGAGGATGTTCCTGATGTTATTGTAATCGAGCGACTTTCTTTTTCCACTCCCTGGTCCGAGGTCCTTTTTTTAAACGAAGCAAATAATCCCCGTTCAATAGCAAAGGCTGCAAGGACAGATGGAAAAATTGTGGGTTACATTATAGGAAGCCATGTCGTGGATGAGGGAAGTATCCTGAATGTCTCGGTTCATCCGGATTATCGCCTGCAGGGGATTGGTTCCCGGCTTCTTGAGCATATGATCGGGCTTCTTGGGATGAAGGGCTGCATGTCCCTGTTTATTGAAGTACGGGCCACCAATGAAAAAGCGATCAGAATGTATGAGAGGACAGGTTTCATGATAACCGGGAAAAGGAAGGGATATTATGTTTCACCTGTTGAGGATGCCGCTATAATGGCCCTGCAACTGCCCGCGCAGCCCTGACCCTCACTCAGTAAGCCATACACCGTCAAGCATGACCTTACAGGCAGGGCAGCTGTTGCCGCTGATGTGGTTTTCAAGGATGCTGAAACCATGACGTTTTATCAGCAGCTGCCTGCAAACCGGGCAATACGTGTTTTCTCCGACCTGGCCCGGGACGTTTCCTTCATATACATATTTTAGTCCTGCTTTGTATCCAATGTCCCTTGCCCTGTGAAGTGAGGAGACCGGCGTCCCCGGTTTATCAAGAAGCTTATATGTCGGATAAAAGCGGCTGACATGCCACGGAATTCCCGGATCCACTGACACGATGAATTCCGCAATATCAAAAAGGTCTTTATCGGAATCGTTATGGTCCGGAATAATCAGTGTTGTCACTTCCACCCACACGCCGAGTTCCTTCATAAGCCGGATAGTATCCCTGACAGGCTGAAGCCTGGCGCCGCATATTTCTCTATAAAAGGCATCGCTGCCTTTCAGGTCGATATTGTTGGCAGACAGATATGGCGCAATAAGTCTTGTGGCTTCCAAACCTGTATAACCATTTGAAACAAAAACGTTCCTGATGCCCTTTTCGTGCGCGATTCTTGAGCAATCATAGGCAAATTCAAAAAAGATTGTAGGTTCGGTGTAGGTGTAGGAAATGCTCTTACATCCGTTTTGTATGGCGGAATTCACGATTTCCTCAGCAGACATCTCCTTTCCGGGAATCCGGAAACTTCTCTGTCGTGGAAGCTGGGAGATTTCGTAGTTCTGGCAATGTTTGCATCTGAAGTTGCAGCCTGCTGTTGCTATCGACAGAGATGTAGAGCCCGGCAGAAAATGGAAAAGAGGTTTTTTTTCGATCGGGTCGATGTTTATGGAAATGACCTTGCCGTAGACAAGGCTGTAGAGAGTTCCGTTTAGATTTTCTCTGACAGCGCAAATACCCCTTTGCTCCGGATGGATAAGGCAATTATGGCTGCACAGATGACATCGTACATCACCGTGGTCCAGATGCTCATATAACAAGGCCTCTTTCATGCTTCCATTATAGCAGGCATTATATTGATTTACCCTGCGGTGAACAGGTAATCTAATGCTAACTATTTCAACCGGAGGTTTTTATGCCGATATATGAATATATGTGTATTGTTTGTAATGAAAGTTTTTCCCTTATCCAGAAAGTGGACTGCGAAAAGAGTGAGACAAAATGCCCAAAGTGCGGCTCAGGGGAAGTCCGGAAAATGATGTCTGCTTTTTGCTGTTCTTCAGGGACCGGCAGCAGTGTTTCCCCGTCAATTACCTCAGGTGGCTTCAGCGGAGGAGGCTGAGGTGTCTCTTCCTGCTGAACCGTTGGTTCAGCCCTGTCCGGCCGGCTGGTAAGTGATAAAAAGTCTTGACAATTTCAGGACTTAGCACTAAAATTTGTCAAAATACTTGAATTGAGGTGAAGGATGGCTCGCAGGCTATTGCTCGCGGATGACAGTATAACCATACAGAAAGTTGTGGAACTGGTTCTCGCTGAGGAAGATTTTGAAATTCAGTCCGTGAGCAATGGAGAGGATGCCCTGAATATCATCGAGAATTTCAGGCCTGACGTTGTTCTTGCAGATATAGAGATGCCAAAGTTAAACGGGTATCAACTTTGCGATAGAATAAAGAAAAATCCGTCCATTTCACATATTCCTGTCATTCTCCTTGCAGGAGCTTTCGAGCCCATAGATGAAGAGCTTTCTCTCAGTGTGGGCGCTGATGATTCAGTGATCAAACCCTTCGAGTCACAGGAACTGATCAGCAAGATCAATGCTGCGCTTACCATGAGTTCTGTAGGCAGCTCAGCAGAGCAGTTTTTTTCCCTGACAGAAGAGCCTGATACAGAGACTGAAGAACTGATTGAAGTGGCTGAAGATGCAGCCGGGACAGTCGAGACAGATGAACCCCTGGAAGTTGCCGGCCTGGACGATGACCTGTGGGCGATGGAAGAGGTCCCCGATACGCTTGAGGAACTCGGCTCAATAGCAGAGCTTGCGGAGGCCGAAGGTCTCGATGAGACCTTTGAGACCGCTCAGGCTGCTGAAGTTTCCATGGCTCCCGCTGCCGTGGAAACATCTGTACAGTCAAGGGTTGTGAAGGAAGTGATGATGCCTGAGATTGCAGTTCCCTCTAAGGAGGAGCTGAAGGCTGTCTTTGAAGAGACGGTTCGGGAAAGCGTAGCTGAGTTCCTTTCATCTCTTGATATCAGAGAAGCGCTTCTTGCTTCTTTGGCGCCTGCGATGAAGGAATCGGCCGAGAAGGTCCTTTGGGAAATCGCTCCTGAACTGGCGGAAAAAATGCTTAAAGAGATCCTGACAGGATCTATCGCCTCTTTGACTGCGCAGGTTGAGAAGGTCATATGGGAGACAGTGCCTGACCTTGCCGGTACGATGATCTCGAAAGAGATCGAAAAGATCAAAGCGGATTTCTAAATTCATACGAAAAGGATTAGGGCGGGGAAGCGGCAAAACCGAATCCCCGTCTTTCTTTGTCATGGCGGAATTAGACAAAAACTTCAACCCTGATAGCGCAGAAAAAAAATGGTATGAGTTCTGGATGAGCAGTAACCTGTTCACTGCCGGCGCTCATTCTTCTGATAAACCTTTCGCTATTGTTATTCCTCCTCCCAATGTCACAGGCACCCTCCATATGGGCCATGCCCTGAATGCTACCATCCAGGATATCCTGGTTCGATGGAAAAGAATGTGCGGCTACAGTGTTCTCTGGCTCCCTGGTATGGACCATGCCGGCATTGCAACCCAGAATGTCGTTGAGCGGCAGCTCGCCTCCGAGGGAACTGACCGCCACCATCTCGGCAGGGAACAATTTATCGGGCGCGTATGGAAATGGAAGGATGAATATGGCGGCAGGATTATCAATCAGCTCAAGAGGCTTGGCGCGTCGTGCGACTGGTCCCGCGAGCGTTTTACTCTTGACGAAGGCCTGTCTTTGGCGGTAAATGAGGTATTTGTCAGTCTTTATGAGCAGGGCCTGATATACCGGGACAACAGGCTGATTAACTGGTGCCCGCGTTGTCATACGGCGCTTTCCGATATCGAGGTTGAGCATGAGGAGATGGAAGGAAGGCTCACGCATATCCGGTATCCATTCAGTGACGGCCAGGGGTATCTTGTTGTGGCAACGACCCGGCCCGAAACCATGCTCGGAGATACGGCTGTTGCCGTAAACCCTGAGGACAAGAGGTATGCCCAGGCTGTTGGCAGGTCTGTTGAGCTTCCTCTTACAGGCAGAAAAATACCGGTAATAGCTGATGTGTCGGTTGATCCTGAGTTTGGTACAGGTGCGGTCAAGGTTACGCCGTCTCATGATTTCAATGACGAGGCAACAGCCAAAAGGCAGACTCCTGCTCTCCCATATATCACGGTAATTGCTCCTGACGCCAGGATGACCAATTCCGCAGGGAAGAAATATGCAGGGTTGGACAGATATGAATGCAGGAAGGCTGTTATCAGTGACCTTCAGGCTGCCGGGTATCTTGAAAAACAGGACAAGTACATTCATTCCATCAGTCAGTGCTACAGGTGCAAGACGGTCATAGAGCCTCTGCCTGCGCTACAGTGGTACGTCAAGGTCCGCCCGCTTGCGGACAGGGCGATAGAAGCGGTCAGGTCTGGTAAAACCAACTTTGTGCCGAAGTCATGGGAGAACACTTACTTTGCCTGGATGGAAAGCATCAAGGACTGGTGCATATCCCGGCAGATCTGGTGGGGCCACAGGATACCGGCATGGTACTGCGATTGCGGTGAGGTGATGGTCAGCCGGAGGGAGCCTGAGAAGTGCCTGAAATGCGGCAACATCAGACTCAGGCAGGATGAGGACGTGCTTGATACCTGGTTTTCGTCGGCGCTTTGGCCTTTTTCGACACTTGGCTGGCCCGAAAAAACAGAGGAGCTGCAGAAATACTATCCGACTTCTGTTGTCGTAACAGGATTTGACATCATCTTTTTCTGGGTAGCGCGCATGATGATGATGGGCCTTCATTTTAAAGGCGATGTGCCGTTCAGGGATGTCTATATCCACGCGCTGGTCAGGGACGCAAGCGGTCAAAAGATGTCCAAGTCAAAGGGCAATGTCATCGACCCTCTGGTTATAATGGACAAATACGGAACAGATGCGTTCAGGTTTACTTTAACGGCCTTTGCTGCACAGGGCCGTGATGTGAAGTTCTCGGAGGAGAGAGTTGAAGGCTATCGTCATTTTGTGAACAAGCTCTGGAATGCTGCCCGCTTTATCCTTTCGAATGCAGCCGGCAGCAGATTGCCTGCTGCTCCTGATATGCAGCAGCTCGACGTCGGGAGCAGATGGATCATCAGCAGGCTTTCTGCGACTGCAGATGACGTACAGAAGGCGTTTGAGGAATACCGCTTCAATGATGCCGCAGGCTGCCTGTATCATTTCATCTGGCATGAACTCTGTGATTGGTATATTGAGATGATAAAGCCGGTTCTTTACGGTGAGGGTGAGGAGAAGGAGGCGGTAAAGGAATGTCTTCTCTATCTGCTTGAACGTTCGCTCAGACTGCTGCATCCTATTATGCCCTATGTTACTGAAGAGATCTGGCAGACCATGCCGCACGATGGCGAGAGTATTGTCAGCGCTGTGTTTCCTGCAGGCATTTCAAAGGACCTTGCTGCTGAGGAGCAGATGACTGTGATCATGGAGGCTGTGACCGCAGTAAGGACCATCAGGGGGGAACTGAACCTGTCCCCCACTCTTGAGCTGAAGGCCCTGGTGAAGACCGCTTCAGACCTGGCAACAGATATCCTTCGCGGAAATCTGCTTTTTCTGAAGAAGCTCAGCCGTGCGAATATTGAGAATATCGGCGTAACTGTTGACAAGCCAAAAGGCTCTTCGGTGGCTGTCAGAACACATGTTGAGGTTTATGTTCCGCTTGAAGGGTTGCTTGATATTGACCTCGAGATCGAACGTATCCATAAGGATATGGAAAAGCTTGAAGAAACAGCATCTTTTCTCGGGAAAAAACTCGGAAACGAAGACTTTGTCGGCAGGGCTCCAAAGGAGATAGTTGCCAAAGAAAGGGAAAAATACGAGGACTGCATGAGAAAGACGGACCGGGTCAGGGAGAACCTTCAGAAGATGCTTGATATCAGGGAAGCGCAGTCATGATGGATATACCTGCAAGCGTTAAGGAGCTGATACGTCATGCAATTGAGGAAGACCTCGGCTTTGGCGACGTGACGTCATCGCTCATTATCCCTGATGATAGCGTGTCCAGGGCCTTGTTTATAGCAAAAGGGAACTTTGTACTTTCCGGTTTCCCGTTCGCGAGGGAGGTTTTTTATATACTTGATCAGTCAGTATCGTTCAATATCTTTAATGCGGAAGGTGCACCAGTCCGCAGGGGGGATGTGCTTGGAGAGGTGTCAGGCAAAACCAGGAGCATCCTTGCGGGTGAAAGGACAAGTCTGAATATCCTACAGAGGCTTTCAGGTATTGCTACCACGACAGCGCAATATGTTGACGCTGTCGCAGGAACAAAGGCCAAAATTCTTGATACGAGGAAGACTACGCCTTGCCATAGGTTCATGGAAAAGTATTCAGTGCGTATGGGAGGGGGCGTGAATCACAGGTACGGTCTTTTTGACGGTATTTTGATAAAAGACAACCATATCGAGGCTGTCGGTGGAATCAAAAAGGCGGTTGCTCTTGCGAAAACAGGCCATCATCTTGCAAGGATTGAAGTGGAAGTTGAAAACCTGAAGGAACTTGAGGAGGCGCTTGAGACAAAGGCCGATATAATCATGCTCGATAATATGTCTATTCAGGACATGACTGAAGCGGTGAGGCTCGTTAACAGCAGAGTGGCCCTTGAGGCCTCAGGTAATGTGAACCTTGCCAATGTTCGTGAAATTGCAGAGACCGGAGTCGACATGATCTCTGTCGGAGCTCTGACCCATTCTATCACCTCAGCCGATATAAGCCTGAAGATAGTTCGGTGAAAATATGAGACAAATCATGAAATCATCTGACACATATAACTTCCAGGGAGAGCATTATGAGCATGTATGAGATAAACAGGAGTTTTGTAATCCCGGTGCTCGATTTCTCTCCACATGGCCCTTATAACATTCGGACGCTGCTTGATGACCTTGAAAATATCCCAGGAGAAGTGATATGCATCTTCAACAGCCATGAGGTCTATGAAGAGCTCAAAGATCATAAGAGGATAGACAAATATTGTTATAACAAGCTCAATGCCGGAGTAAGCAGGTCATGGAATATGGGAATTAATCTGGCTGAGGGCAAAGCTGTTTTCATAATGAATGCAGACCTTCATGTGCTTCCCTCGGCAATTGATGAACTCGAGAAGTATCTCTTTACACTTGAAAACGCCGTTGTTATCGGGCCTCAGGGAACGCATATTGAATATCCGGCTATGCAGATTGTCAGATATTTTGAAAAGCATACTTTCAACGAGCCGGTACGGACTCACGATGTATCCGGCTTCTTCTTTGCCGTCCATCTCGAAAGATTTCTTTCTCATGGTCTTATGTTTGACATTCGTTACAGCCCCTGTTTTTTCGAGGAATGGGACATGGGACTCCAGGTTCTTCGGGCCGGCCTTGCATCTTATGCCGTCCCTGTGACAGGTTTTGATCATCACTGGGGGGTATCGCAGGCCGATGAAAGAAAAGTCATCAATTATTTTGGAAGGGAATTGAGCCGGGGTGATATCCTTGCTGAGAACAGGAAAAGATTTATAGAAAAATGGTTCCCCCCACTTCCTTAGAAGATTCATGAATATTTTATTTATCACCCATCCTTATCCGAATTATGTCCCTGATCTCCTCCTGCACGGTCTTAGAAAATTATTAGGGTCGTCTGTTGTCGACTATCCGAGAAAGGACTGTCTTTATAACGGAGTATTAGGGCTCGGTGTCTGTCCTGATGACCAAATATGTCCGAATTGGTTCCCGCCTGACAACAACGAAATAGACCGCAATGACATACCTTCAAAGATAAAAAACGGCTTTTTTAACTATATCATCAGTGACATCAGGTCTGCTTCTGTTTTACAGGGGATGGTCTCCCAATGGCCCGACAGAGTGGTCATATTGGACGGCGAAGACCTTCCGGTTCAGATATTGCCTGGGCCTTTTGTCATATGCCGGAGGGAAACAGACGGAACAGATTTCAGCATACCGCTTCCAATGGCGCTCCCGGAAGAGATATTTAAATGGATAACATCATTTGACAGCTTGGAGAAATCATATTCCGTAGGTTTTTTGGGAAGCGCCGGAGATCTTACAACAGAAAGAGGGATCATTGTCGAACAGATAGCAAAACATTATCCGGACAGCCTGCTTCAGACATCCATAGTTCCGACAGACGATAATCCCAACCCTTCGCTCAGGCTCGGCAGGAACGATTATTATATGCATCTCCAAAAATGCAGGATAGTCCTGAACCTGCCCGGCGCAGGTTATGACACCTTTAGATTCTGGGAAAACGCAGCCTGCAACGCTGTTCAAATCTCGCAGAAAATGCCCTTGTTTATCCCAAATGATTTTGAAGACCGCAGACATATTTTCAGGTTTTCAGATATAGACAGCCTGAGAAAACAGATAGACAGCATACTGGACAACAATTTTGACGCCCACGGGATTGTTGAACAGGGACGCGCTCACCTTTTGAATTTCCACATGACAACAAAGCGCGCTGCTTATCTTATTGACAGACTAAACAGAATTTATGGATGAGCCTAACTTGAATATCCGCCATTAAGCCCTTTGCTTGTTTTGCTTGACCTGATTCCATAATGTGCTGTATGCTGTATACAGCATATTTCAGATTGGAGATATTGAGATGGCAATTGCAGAAAAAAGGACACAGGTATATTTTCCGATGGACCTGTACCGGAAAGTAGAGAAAAAAGCTAAAAAAGAGTCTAAATCAATGGCGGCGGTTGTAAGAGAGGCAGTGGATAAATACACAAAAAATGAAGAAGACGTGATTGATTGGGAAAACGATCCGTTATCGAAAGCTGTAGGCATTATGAAGAGCGGTCTTGGAGACCTTTCAGTAAATCATGATTACTACCTGTACGGTATGAAGAAAAAGAAAACAGGCAAAAAATAATGCGCAAGCTTTTTATTGATACAGGCGCATTGGTTGCATTGTTCGATGAAGATGATCACAATCATATGATGTCGATAGTTCTATTCGAAGATATTAAAAAGCAGAGAATAAGAATAGTTCTGACCGACTATATTCTGGATGAGTGTATTACTACTGTTTTAGCGCGGGCAGGGCACAGGAGCGCTGTTGCAGCAGGAGGGTTCATGCTAAGCAGCAAAATACTTGAACTTGTCTGGCTCGACGAGTCTATTAAACTAAAGGCATGGGAATATTTCAAGAAGCATTCTGATAAACACTACTCTTTCACTGATTGCACAAGTTTCGTATTAATGAAAGAGATGAAGCTGACCCATTATTTTGCCTTTGACGATGATTTCAACAAAGCAGGATTTATTGATTTCTCGGGATAATAAGCAATGCATTCCGGCAGAGTTTTATTTATACATATTATTGATTTGCCCACATCAACGCTGTAAGCTATAGTAAAACATGAGACGCAGGAGGGTTTCAAATGTCAACGGCTGTTATAGAGAAGAAAAGATATACCTATGAGGATTACCTCAAAACCCCGGATGATGTGAGATATGAATTAATAGAAGGAGAACTTCTTATGACGCCGTCACCTGTGACCAGACATCAAAGAATTTCGAGAAAAATCGAGTTTATACTTGAGAAATTTGTAACCGAAAACAATCTTGGAGAAGTTTTTTATGCGCCTATGGATGTTTATCTTGATGATGAAAATGTAGTTGAGCCGGATATACTCTTTATCTCTAAGGAGAGATTAAATATCATAGGCGAAAAGAACATACAGGGTGCCCCTGATGTTGTTATAGAAATAATCTCGGAAAGCAGCGCATACAGGGACATGGTTCAGAAAAAAAAGCTTTATGCCAAATATGGCGTAAAGGAATACTGGATAGTCATCCCTGAAGAAGGCTCGATTGAAATTTATGCGTTAGCGGATAATAAATACAATCTTCGTAGGGCATATAACAAGGATGAGACCCTTGAGTCTCTGTTTTTGAAAGGGTTGAATATTCAGTTGGGCTGCATATTTTGATCCGGCATGTAGTTATGACGAGTATTGAACTGAA
Organism: Thermodesulfovibrionales bacterium; assembly: GCA_020056455.1. Lineage (GTDB taxonomy): Bacteria > Nitrospirota > Thermodesulfovibrionia > Thermodesulfovibrionales > UBA6898 > UBA6898. The sequence continues at coordinate 14,760 of JAGVHR010000246.1, read as the reverse complement.
ATATTTTAGGCTTGGAGGCTTCTGATGTCTACAGAATTAGGGGAAAGGGTTGATAGGCCGGAAAGCGTGCTTGGGCATTTTATCGTGCAAACGGATACGATCATCAGACAAATTGAAGAAGATAGAAGGCGAATGAATAAACAATGGGGAGAGCTTGCGAATAAAATGGGAACGCTGGTAGAGGATATTGTCGCCCCTAATATTCAAAGAATTGCCATGGAGCATTTTGGGTGTGGCGATATAGAAGATTTTATGGTTAGAAGAATAAAAAGGCATGTCACTGACAAAACCAAAAGGAGAGAATTCGATGTCATCGCTGTTTGCGAAGACAAGGTTATTCTTAACGAGACCAAATCCACTCCGAGGCAGAACTATATTGACGACTTTGTTGATTTTATAAGGAGTAAGACATTTTATGGCTATTTTCCAGAATTCAACGGGAAAGAGTTAATTCCGGTATTTGCCGTTCTTTATCTGCCTTATGATGTGGTTGAGTATCTGACGAAAAATAAAATCTACGCCATGGGTATGAAGGACGATACAATGGATATACTCAATTATCCTTTCAGCTGAGCCTCAGAGGTACTCAACCCGCTCGGGTGAAGATTTTGAAAGTGGTTGAAGGAGTGCCGCATGAAAATACTTTTTCATTCTAATGGGTTAGGTTTACGGGGCACTGAAGTTGCGCTCTTCGATTATGCCAGATATAACGAAGAGATGCTGGGCAACGAATCGGTTATTGTTTCGTCTGCCAACGGCGAACTGTCGGCGATTAACAAATTCAGACACAGATTTAAAGTAGAATTATACGTCCATCCCGGACAAATTGATGATATATGCCTGCGGAACAATGTTGATATTTTTTATGCCATTAAGCTTGGTCTTATGGACGGAATTGTTTCAAATATTTGCAAAACAGTAATTCACGTTGTCTTTGGCGTTTTTGAACCTCATGGGAATGTTTATGCCTACGTGTCGCAATGGTTGACGAATATGGTTACCGGCGGCAGATTTCCTTATGTTCCTCATATTGTTACATTGCCCTCTATTCAGGATGACCTGAGGGATAAGTTGAATATTCCCCAAAAAGCCAAAGTTTTTGGCTTCCTTGGCGGCGCGGATTCTTTTAACATACCTTTTGTGCATAAGGCTGTTTATGATGTGGCACAAAGATATGGGAAGATCTTCTTTGTCTTTATGAATATCGCTGAATTTTGTGGGCCGCTCCCTAATATAATCCATCTTCCGGGCACTTTTGATTTAGATATGAAGACAGCCTTTATTAATACCTGCGATGCTATGCTGCATGCAAGAGACCGGGGCGAAACATTCGGATTATCAATCGCGGAGTTTTCCATAAAGAACAAACCCGTCATAACCTGGATCAATTCCCCGGAGCGTTGTCACATCGAGATCCTGCGAGAGAGTGGAATTTATTATGAAGGCTACAATGATTTGGTTGATATATTGGTGAATTATGATATCGACAAATCCAAATGCTGGGATAAGTATTCTTCCGAATTTTCACCGGAGAAGGTTATGCTCAAATTCAAGGAAGTATTTGTCGACGGTATTTGCTGACACTCAAGCTATGCTCCATAAGCTTTTTGTATGCCTTGAGCTGATGTCATGATAGACTGTAGCTGTATTTAGCTATTTTGCCTTTGATGATGATATTAACAGTGCCGGATTCCTTGATTTTCGAGTTGCTGAAAAATACAGCATTATGGAGGGATATTCATGCTTTTTCGCATGCTCAGGGTTTTTTTAGGTATTCTTGTTTTCTCAGGACTCCTTTTTACTGATGTGCCTGCTGTCACACCTGCTGACAGTTTTAATCCCAATGCAAACGGAGTTGTCAGGGCCATCGCAATACAGGCTGACGGCAAGGTCCCTGCTGGTGGCAGCTTTACCACGTTGGGTGTTGCGACGAGAAATCGCATCTCCCGGCTGAATGCGGACGGCAGTCTTGATACATTCAATCCCAATGCCAACAATCTTGTTCATACCCTCGCAATTCAGCCTGATGGAAAGGTGCTGATCGGCGGCGATTTTACTACCATCGGTATTCAGATACGCAACCGCATTGCCCGGTTGAACGCGGACGGAAGCCTTGATACGACGTTTAATCCCAATGCCAACGGACTGGTCAATGCCATTGCAGTACAGGCTGACGGTAAAATCCTGGTGGGCGGAAGTTTTATCACCATGGGCGGCATTACAAGGAGATATATAGCGCGGCTGAATGGCAATGGAAGCCTTGATTTATCCTTCAATCCCAATGCGAACAATACTGTAAACAGCATCGCGCTTCAGGCTGACAGCAGGATTCTTATGGGCGGCGATTTTACCGCCATAGGAACGACGGCAAGAAACCGCATAGCGCGGCTGAATGCGGATGGAAGCCTTGATTTATCCTTTAATCCCAATGCGAACAATACTGTAAACAGCATCGCGCTTCAGGCTGACAGCAGGATTCTTGCGGGCGGCAGTTTTACCGTTATAGGATCGACGGTAAGAAACCGCATAGCGAGGCTGAATGCGGACGGCAGCCTTGATTTATCCTTCAATCCCAATGCAGGCAATTCAGTTGATTCACTGACAGTGCAGACAGATGGCAGGATTTTTGCCGGAGGAAGCTTTGCGAGTATCAGCGGCAGCGCCCGGAGCTTTATGGCCCGATTGAATGCGGACGGCACACCTGACCTTACCATAGATGCAGCCGCAAACAGTGAAGTCAATGCCATTACTGTTCAGGCTGATGGCAGGATCCTTGCCGGAGGGGCATTTACAGCTATCGGCGGCGCAAGCAGAAACCGTATTGCCCGTCTAATAAACACTGCCACGCCTTCTGAGGACCTGACTGTGACTTTGGACGGGCAATCAGTTACATGGCTGAGAAGCGGCCCAGGTCCTGAGGTCTGGAGGACTACATTTGAAGGCTCTTCTGATGGAGCAAACTGGACCATGCTCGGCAGTGGAGTTCGCATAACCGGTGGTTGGCAGTTGACGGAGATTTCCATACCGTTTAATCAGGATTTTCACGTTCGCGCGCGGGGATACGCAGCAGGAGGTTATTTCAACGGCTCATCTTATTTTATTGAAACGAAAAAGATTTTTTTAATCGATGTGGTTCCGCCAAACGCTCCGTTGGTCAGCGGGCAGACACCTACCAAAGACACGACACCGACCTGGTCATGGATCAGCGGCGGAAACGGCGGCAACGGCATGTTCAGGTTCAAAATAGACAGCGATGATCTCTCTTCGGGCGCAACTGAAACCACTGCAATGACTTTCACTCCGGCATCTGCCCTGTCTTCCGGTACGCATACACTTTATGTGCAGGAGCGGGACGATGCAGGCAACTGGTCAGCAAGCGGCAGCAAGGCAATCTTTATAGATACCACAGTACCCATACCGGGCAGCATAATCCCGACGCCGATCACTACAGAGGCGGGAAGGGCGAGGACCTTCAAGGCTATCTACAGAGACGCAGACGGTTTTGCAAATCTTAAAACCGTGTTGCTGTTGGTGAAAGATACCATAGGCACAGCCGATGCTGTTTACGCAAGATACGACAATAGCACAGACAGACTCTATCTGTATAACGATTCAGGTTCGGCTGTGGCCGGCAGCTGTGCCCCGGGATCAGCAGGTCAGAGCATAAGCAATAGTCAGGGGACCCTCAACTGTGGTCAGACTACTGTGGTCAAGTCAGGCAACAGCATTACCGTCAACTGGAGCATAACGCCTGCGGCAGGTTTTGCATCAGCTTCAGCCGCCAAAAAACTATTCATGAGGGCATCGGATAATGCCTCCAATATTTCAGCATGGATAAATAAAGGCTCCTGGAAGATTATTCCGATAAATACAGCTCCTGCACTCGGCGCCTTAACTCCCCCGGCATTATCCACGCCTGCCGGTACTGCCCAGATTTTTACAGCTGTTTACAGGGATGCAGATGGATGGGCCAACCTTGGGACAGCAGAGTTGCTTGTGACTGCCACAGCCGGCACAGCAGGCGCTGTTTACGCAAAATACAATAATGCACTTAACAAGCTCTATCTCTTTAATGATGCAGGCGCTACAGTGTTGCCGACTAACTGTTCACCAGGGGCAGTCGGGGTAGTTATCAGCAATTCCCAGGGCTCACTTAATTGTGAGGGAACAACTGTTGCCAGGGCCGGCCTCAACGTCACAGTCAATTGGAGCATAACACCATTTGAGACATTTGCCGGCGCGAAAAAGTTGAAAATGAGGGCCATTGACAACTCCAATCAAACCACCGGTTTTATAAAGAAGGGCGACTGGACTATTACTGCTGCTGCCGGGTCTTCGGTTTCTGTTGACAATGCAAAGTTTGCTGTCTTTTGGTACAGACAGGGTGACGAGCCGGGCTCTTCCATGGAAGAGGCAGTCCTGACTGAAGAGACTGGAGAGATGGATTTAACTGTCTCTGCACAGGAGATCGGCATCATGGTCAGGAAGGCAGAATCTGTATTGCCTGAAGGCGGTTTTGAAGTAGTGCGGCACGCAACAGACGGAATCAGGGCGTTCAGGTATGAATTCGATGGATCAGGTTTTCTTAAGATTACCGATGGAGCAGATATATACCGGACTGACTATATCGTAAACAGCACAGGAGGTCTGACAATCGAAGGCCTCAGAGGACAGATAAGCCCTGATGGACAGGCGTTTATCCTGGTGGATGAAAACAGCGCACTGAAAGAAGAGCCTGTGCTGCTCATAGGCATCCGTGCAGACACTGGCAGCCCAGGCGCCCGTGGCTGGTACAGGTATATGGAAATACGGCGGGAGGCCGGGCAGTGGGTCATAGACAATGGACTGGTTGAACTTATGGATGGGTGGAAAGAATATTTTCTCTCCACGCCTGACCGCGGGCTGGCGATATCAGTCAGTGACAATGGCAGCAGACTGCGGATATTAGTAAGGCAGTCGCAATAGGGCGCATCCGGTCTCATTTTCGACTTTTTTACAGGTCTGTCAATTATTGATCATCCAGGGCCGGTTATGATAATCTTTTTACCAGTGAAATTAATCTGATTCAAACAGAAAAGGAGTTTATGTCATACAGCGCCTGGTTTCAATGCATTAATCAGCAGTGCGCAGAGCATTATCCGCTCAACACTGTCATCTATCGCTGCAAAACCTGCGGATCTCTTCTCGAAGTGCAGCATGACATGCAGGCATTGGGCCACCGTGGCGCCAAGGCCTGGATGAAGCTGTTTGAAGACCGCTACAAGTCAACCGAGTGGCCTTACGGCTCCGGCATTTGGGGCAAGAAGGAATGGGTCCTTCCGGAAATCCATGTCGACAACATAGTTTCTCTCTATGAGGGGGGGACCAACCTGTTCTGGGCAGAGCGGTTTGGCAAGATGATCGGGCTGGACAACCTCTGGCTTAAGCTTTGCGGAAACTCTCACAGCGGCTCATTCAAAGACCTTGGCATGACGGTCCTTGTATCCATGGTCAAACAGATGATCAGTGAGGGTGCGCCTATACAGGCGGTTGCCTGCGCTTCAACAGGAGATACTTCAGCTGCGCTTGCTGTCTACTGTGCAGCTGCCGGAATCCAATCAGTTGTGCTGCTTCCCAAGGGCAAGATATCCATTGCTCAGCTTGTCCAGCCTATTGCCAACGGAGCGCTGGTGCTGTCGCTTGACACTGATTTCGACGGTTGTATGGGAGTAGTGAAGGAGATCACAAAGGACGAAACGATTTATCTGGCCAATTCGATGAACTCGCTGCGCATAGAGGGTCAGAAGACTGTTGGCATTGAGATAGTCCAGCAGTTTGACTGGGAGGTGCCTGATGTGATCATCATCCCCGGCGGCAATCTCGGCAATGTTTCGGCGCTTGGCAGCGGACTGCTCATGATGCGCGATCTCGGCATTATTTCCCGCCTTCCGAGGCTTGTCGTTGCTCAGGCAGAGCGCGCCAATCCGCTCTATCGCTCTTATCTCAATAATTTCGAGACGTTTGAGCCTATTCAGGCGAAAAAGACCCTTGCAAGCGCAATCCAGATCGGCAATCCGGTCAGCATAGAAAAGGCGATCCGTACGCTCAGACATTTCAGCGGAATAGTAGTGGATGCCACTGAACAGGAGCTGGCTGACGCAGCGGCTCTTGGTGATCTCACCGGCATGTTCAACTGTCCGCACACAGGCGTTGCTCTGGCAGGCCTGATAAAACTCATCAAGGCAGGCAAGATCGACAAGTCTGAGCATGTTGTGGTCATATCCACGGCCCACGGCCTTAAGTTTACGGACTTCAAGGTGGCTTATCATGAAGGGTCACTGGATTTTCCCTGCCGTTTTTCCAATAAACCGATTGAAGTGCCGCCGACTGTGGATGCTGTTAAAGAGGCGCTTCAGCATGCGCTTAAGAATAGGAGAAAAACAAATGTCTGACAAGTCATCAAGCTCAAAGAACTGGAGACCGGCAACCCTTGCGATTCACGGCACAGGCAGGCTTCCCAAGGCCCACCATGCTGTTTCCACTCCGATCATGCATACATCCAATTATTATTTCGATACTGCGGGCGAGGTTGAGGACTTCATGCGTGAAAAAGGCCGAGGCAGGGTGATACGTGAGCATGAATATGCCCGCTACGGCAACCCTACGCAGCAGGAATGCGAACGCAAGCTTGCTGCGCTTGAAGGGGCGGAGAAGGCTGTTCTTTACTCCTCAGGCATGGCCTCTGTCCTGCTGGCCATTATGACCTTCATGAAGCCGAAAGGTCATATCATTTTTACCGGAGACTGCTACAGACAGACGCGCGACTTTGCTGTTAATTTCCTCGGGAAATTCGGCATCGAGTACTCTATTGTGGACCCGACCGCTGATGCAATAGGCGCGGCCATCAGGCCGGAAACAAATATTATCTTCACGGAGTCGCCTACAAATCCATATCTTCGCGTGCTGGACATTCCGGCAATCGTAAAGGTTGCCAGGCAGCGCAATATTCTGACGATCATTGACGCCACACTCGCCACTCCCTACAATATCAGGCCCCTCGATCTCGGAGTTGACGTGGTTATTCACTCTGCGACGAAATACCTTGGCGGCCACAACGATCTTATGGCCGGAGTGGCTCTTGGTTCAGCAGCCCTGATGACTGACCTTTACAAGATGCAGCGCATGATAGGAGCAACGCCCGGTCCGCTCACATGTTTTCTGCTCGAAAGGGGGCTCAAGACCTTTGGTATGCGCATGGAGCATCATAACAGGGCAGGTCTGGCCGTGGCACAGATGCTTGAGGCCCATCCAATGATAGAAAAGGTCTGGCATCCCGGACTTCCCTCCCATCCTGACCATAAAATAGGGATGGAGCAGATGACGGGTTTCGGCAGTGTCATCAGTTTTCTTGTTAAAGGCGGCAATGCCGAGACAAGGAAGTTCATTGATGCTCTTGAGCTCTTTCTTATTACTCCAAGCCTTGGGGGCAGCGAAAGCCTTGTTACCCAAATGTCAACGATGTCGTTTTTTGACTATCCTGAGGAGTACCGGAAGTCGATCGGCATGGTGGACAACCTGGTGCGGCTCGCTCTCGGCCTTGAGGATGTCGATGACCTGATTGAAGACCTGAAGCAGGCCTTAGACAGGATTTGATCAGTGAGACTTGAAAAGGTTTGACCCAAGTGAAATGCCCCGATAAACGGGGCATTTTTTTGTCTGCTTTTTTTCTTGGGGTTAACGATCTTAGACAGGAACTACCAATACTTTGCAATGAGCATGTGTCAGCACCTTGGTAGTAACGCTGCCGATAAGGAGTTTCCTGAGCCCTTTTTTCCTGCCGTGCCTGCCCATGACAATCATATCAGCCTTAAGCTTTTCAGCCTCTTCAATTATGAAGCGGGCAGGGTCTTCGCCCCTGTGAACGATCGTGCTGCAGGTGACATTTTCTCTTTCCGCGCATGCCTTTGCAGCATCAAGAAAGAGTCTTGCCTTTTCATCAGCCTTTTCGACGATCTGAGGCGCAAGAGCTTCGTACTCTTCATTCACTTCTACCACTGACATGACATGAAGCCTGACGTTGCAGGATTTTGCAAGATTTATCGCTTCATGGAGAGCCTTTTCGCTGTAATCTGACCCGTCGGTAGCGACAAGTATATTGCTTAGACCGGTAATGGGACATGCTTTTTCCATATTAGTGTCCTCCTGATTTCAGAATGCCTGATGCAGCAAGAACGAGCACCAGTACCTCGATTATGGCTATAATGCCGTAGACCGTGTCTTTTTTTCTGAAAAAGATCGGAAGGATTCTTATATAGCAGCATATGGTCACTGAGGAGAGGAAGGCGATGCCTATAAAATTGAGAAAGTCGCCTTTTCCGATCATATAGAGCCAGGACCAGCCTGTATGGATGTCTGTTGCCGCAAGGTAGTCCTTGACAGACATGCTCCAGTATTTCGGCAGGTCGTTTACCGGCACATGAGGGGTGAAGGTGCCTGAAATATATATGCCGAATGATATGATCAGCATAAGCAGGCCTAATTTCATGCCCATGTCGAGAAGTTTTGCGTATGCAAGCTGTTCTTCTGTTGCCTTTACTTTGTCGCTCATGATTTCCTCCTTAGTTCCAGATGCCCAGGCCCTTGAGCAAGGCCCTGAGTCCTGCAAACAGCAGCAGTCCTATTACCATGTAACGGATTGACGCTGGTTTTGTCTTTGCCAGTATTCTGACACCTACGACTGAGCCAAGCATGATTCCAATAATGGAAGGCACTACCATCATCGGCAGTACAGCGCCATTATTTACATAGATCCAGGCGGCAGACGTATCTGTAATTGACAACAGGAACTTGCTGGTTGCTACCGAAACCTTGAGAGGCGCGCCCATCACGAGGTTCAGTACAGGTACGTTGGCCCATCCGGCGCCGAGACCGAACATGCCTGCCATTACGCCGATAATGATGAACAGTGCAAGGCCCTGTGGGGTCCTGTGTATCTGCCAGTTGACGTTCTGGCCTAATGAAGGCTCATGATAAATACCGCTGATCCTGAGGGCGGTCGAGAGATTGTCAGGCTGACTGACTTCGGGATATTCCGATTTTTTTGCCACCAGCATTATAGCCACGATACCAAGAATGGTGCCGCCCAGAGCGATATTGACAACATTTGCCGGAAGCGCCAGGCCGATCATGGCGCCGACAATGGCACAGGACGAAGCAATAAGAGCAACCGGGATGGCGAGCCTGAGATCAGCCATGCCTTTCTTAAGTAGACCTGGGCCTGCTGCAAGAGCTCCGGCAAGGGCAACAAGAAGTCCGGCCCCTCTGACGAAGTCGATATGGAAGGGGAAAAAACCGCCAATAATCGGCACAAAAAGAACGCCTCCTCCCACGCCGCCAAGAACAGCCAGGATACCGAGTACAAAAGTCACAACAAAAAGCAAAAGAGGCCATCCCCACCAGGGCATGGATGACTGGGTTGCTGCGGGCGCTGCAGCAGCGAGTTCGGTCGATGCATCTACTGAGCTTGTCACAGCAAAAAGACCAGCAATAACAAGTAGTAAGAGCGCTAACTTAATGTGATGCTTTACCATAAACTTCCTCCTTTTCATGATATATTTATCTGATCCTCTCGAATTCAGTCTGAAATTTATAGCGGTCACTCCGGCCGATGAAGCGAGTATATCCCACAGGCGTATTTTCCAGGCTGAGCAAAAGCCTGTGAACCGCAAGCACAGGTACTCCGGGCTGAAGGTCAAGATGTTTTGCCGAATCCTGAGAGACAGCAAGTATCTCAACTGTCTGGATCATCTTGAAGATCCTAAGCAGGGCCTTTTCCTGAAGAACGGAATATAGAGAAATATTGATGATTTCAAGATTTTCAATGTCAGGCAGCATATGATAGGGGATATAAGATTCATCAAGATAGGCGGGTTTACTGTTTACCATCCTTCTGCAAAGAAATTGATAGATCAGGTCATCTGTCTTCAGATATGCTTTAATCCCGGGGCCTGGATCGATAATTCCCTTGAAAATAAGCTCCTTCTCGACCTTGATTTCTTCACCAAACATCTCTTCTGTAAAGCGGGTCCTCATGGAAAGTCCGACAACCGGCACTATACTTGTGACAAAAGTGCCCTTGCCCTGGATTTTCATGAGATAGCCGTCAGCCGCAAGATTATTTATTGCCTGCCGGACTGTGATCTTGCTGACACTGTATTTATTGCAAAGTTCGTTTTCAGAAGGTATTTTCTGATTGATGTCCCATGAGCCGCTGCTTATCTCTCCAAGAAAAATCCTTGTCAGCTGGATATAGAGTTTCTCCTGGTTGTAGCGGTCAACTGTTTTATTTTGCAATGTATGCGTTACATCATGAAACATGCTGACATATTATTATAATGATATGATGATGTCAAGTGGAATCTTCCTGCTGTTTTGGTCAATAGTCCAGTGACAGAATAACTCGATTCTATACACAACGTTATAAACTGTCATCAATTGGCTTGACCCGGCAATGATGAGAAAGAAAAGAAAGTTCGTAAACAGACGTTGATTCCTGTGAAGATATGATAGATAACATGCTAAAATAAAAGAGATTTTTATTTCGGAAGATCCTCTGGAGAGCATATGATATATTTTAAAAGGGCATGGTTTTGGTTAGTTTTGTTTATTCTGGCGCTTGCGGCATTTCTGTACGGCAGAAGCACATTGGCCAGGATTGAGGTGAAGGGTTACGAGGTAAAGAAAAATGAGCTTGTTATCAGTGTAACAGGCACTTCAACCGGCACGATCAAGGCTGACACAGAAGTAAAACTTACTGCGCAGAGGGTCGGCAGGATATCGAGGCTGTATGTTGAAGAAGGCTCCCTGATATCTGCCGGCGCCGGCATTGCTGATCTGGATTATGATGAGGTGAGGGAGAGGCTTCTTCTTTCATCTGCACAGACCCGGAGAATGAACTCTCAGCTTGATGCTCTGAAGCTTGGGCTTGTCGCATTCAGGAGTGAAGTTGAGTCGAATATAAACAAGACAAAAGCAGTGTTCGAGGAGGCTGAATTGCGCCTCAGGCGTTTCGAGGGGTTAAGGGAAAAGGGTTTCTTGTCTCAGATAGACGTGGATATTGTAAAAAGAGAGTACGAGGTTGCAAGGGCCTCTTATTCGGCAGCCCGCGCGTTGCCTGAGCAGATAAGTGCCCGTGAAGAGGAAATAAAGGCCCAGAGCGCGGCGATTGAGCAGGCGCAGAGGGAATACAACCTGTCAAAGATCATTTTTGACTACTCGTTCATAAAGTCCCCTATATCGGGTGTTGTTACAGCCAGACCGGTCAGCATAGGAGAGACCATACAGTTCGGCGCCCTTATAGCATCCATTGTTTCAACTGATTCACTCTATGTTGAGGCGTTTATAGACGAGGCTGATGTTGCGAAAATTTCCAACGGCCAGCAGGTCAATATCACCATGGACGCCTATCCTGAGAAGGTCGTAAAAGGGGAAGTTTACATGATCTCCCCTGTTGTCCTGGGCGGCAAGCAGGAGGCGCGCACCTTTGAGGTGAGAGTGCGCATCCTTGAAAAAGGCATACTTGTAAAGCCCGGCATGTCTGCTGATGTCGAGGTGATCGTCAGCAGGATGAATAATGTGTTGATTATACCTTCACAGGCGATCATGGAAAAGGCTGACGGCAGGTATGTCTACGTGGTCCATGAGGGTAAGGCAGCGCTCAGACGCATTGAAACAGGTGCCTTCAACTGGAACTTTATTGAGGTTACGGAAGGCCTGGAGGAGAGGTCTGTTATTGTGATAAATCCTGACAGTGCAGGTCTTAAAAACAACGCGCGAGTCAGGCTTGTAAGTACGGAATAAGGAATGATTGTTCTACAGGAAATACACCGCTCCTATATCCTTCCCAATATCACGGTTGAGGTCCTGAAGGGCATCAGTCTCGAGGTGCAAAACGGGGATTTTGCAGCAATTATGGGGCCGTCAGGCTCGGGGAAGTCCACTCTGCTTCATATACTCGGCTGTCTTGACAGACCGACTTCCGGCAAGTATATTCTTGACAACGTTGATGTCTCGACAAAGACGGACAACGAACTGGCTGTCATCAGGAACAGGTCAATAGGTTTTGTTTTTCAGAGCTTTAACCTCCTACCCAGGTTCTCTGCCTGGAAGAATGTTGAACTGCCGCTTCTCTATAGCGGCATTGATGTGAAGACACGTAAGATGCGCGCCCTCGAAATGCTCGGGCGGATGGGGCTTGGCGGAAGGGCTGAACATAAGCCTAACGAGCTTTCCGGTGGAGAGCAGCAGCGTGTGGCAATAGCCAGGGCATTGATAAATAATCCTTCGCTCGTGCTGGCAGATGAACCGACAGGCAATCTCGACAGCAGGGCAGGAAAGGAGATCATGGGCATTTTCGCAGGGCTCAACAGGGAGGGTGTTACTATCGTCCTGGTCACTCATGAAACTGAGATCGCTGCTTTTGCGAAAAGGATGATAACCATGCGTGACGGAGCGTGCTACAGTGGATGCGCTTGAGACGCTGCGCCTCTCCAAAGACGCGCTCCTGAGCAACAAGATGAGGTCCATGCTTACCATGCTTGGAGTTGTCATCGGCGTTGCTTCTGTCATTATGCTCGTGTCCATCGGAGCCGGCGCTCGTATGTATATCCACCGCGAACTGGGCAATCTCGGCACTAATATTCTTATAGTGGTACCGGGGAAAACATCGACCAAGGGCGGGTTTCAACCCCCTGCTGCCAGTACGGTCCGCAAGCTGGTCTATGACGATGCGGTTATTCTGAAAAAGAGAGTAAGACATATCTCTGATGCTGTGCCGATTATCCTCGGCACTTCAAAGGTGAAATATCTGAACCAGAGCAGAGATAACAATGTTGTCGGTTGCACTGAGACCTATTTTGAGATGAGGAACCTTTCTGTTGAATACGGCAGATTCCTCAATTCCTCTGATGTGGAATCAAAAAGAAAGGTATGCATTCTGGGGAGAACGGTAAAAAGGGGGCTTTTTGGCGACAGAAACGCCCTTGGCACAGTGGTGAGCATAGGAGACGGAAAATACCGCGTGATAGGCGTGATGGAAAAAAAAGGCGTGACTCTCGGCATTGATTTTGACGATATCGTCTTCATACCGACTACAGCAGCACAGGAGCTTTTCAACACGGACAGCCTTTTCAATATTACGATAAAGGTGAAGACCTCGGCAGAGATCGGTCCTGCGATAGAAGAGATCCGCAAGGTCCTGATGAGACGTCATGCCGGCAGGGAGGACTTTACGGTCATGAGCCAGGATGAGATGTTAGGCGTTATGAACAGGGTCCTCGGTATCATGACTGCGGTTCTTGCCGGCATAGCTGCCATATCCCTTCTTGTGGGAGGTATAGGCATCATGAACATCATGCTTGTGTCGGTCCGTGAACGGACCAGAGAGATAGGTATAAGAAAGGCTTTAGGCGCAAAAAATCGGGACATCCTGTTCCAGTTTCTTGCAGAGTCAGTAACCCTGAGTCTGATCGGCGGACTTGGAGGTGTTCTTTTCGGAGGGCTTGTGTCTTTCGGGCTTCCGCTATTGCTTCCCTATCTGCCCACTCAGATATCCTGGTGGTCGGTTGTCCTTGCCTTTGTCTTTTCAGCGTCGGTCGGAGTTTTTTTCGGCGTCTATCCGGCGCGCAAGGCCTCGCTTTATGATCCGATCGTGGCGTTAAGGTATGAGTGAGACGATTCTCGGGCAGATAAGGGGCTGGATGCAGCAGGGCCTTTGGGGCAGGCAGCTTGCTGAACAATATACCTCTTATATAGATGCCCTGCTTTTGGAAATCTTCCGAGAATCAGGCAACCCCGAGAATCTTCTGCTTATTGCCACAGGAGGATACGGCAGACAGGAGCTTGCTCCGTTTTCTGATATAGATATCATGTTTTTTGCCGAAAACAGGGACGATGCAGCAGCTGCAGAGCGGATACTGTATCAACTCTGGGACAGGCGGCTTGACATCAGCCATGCGTTCAGGACCCCACGGGAATGTCTGGAAGAGGCGTTCAGGGATATACGCACCAGGACGACCCTGATAGAGTCACGTTATGTGGCAGGCAGCAGGAAACTCTATGAGAAATTCAGAAAGGACATCTATCCGGCGATTGCATACCGCAGGCAGAGGCAGTTTGTTGCTGAAAAACTCAAGGAGATGGGCAAACGCCATATCAGCGTTGGTGATTCGGTCTTCCTGCTGGAGCCGCATATCAAGGAAGGGGACGGCGGCCTTAGGGATGTGCACACTGTCCTATGGTTGTCCAGGGTGGCCTTCAAGGTCGAACAGCTCCAGGGCCTGTCTGTTTTGATGAAGGCCCATGACTATAAGAGGCTGCTTGATGCATATGATTTTATGATTCAGGCGAGATACTGCCTGCACGCTGAGAGCGGGCGCAGGAACGATGTGCTTTCTTTTGAATTTCAGAGGGCTGTTGCAGGATGCCTCGGGTTCGCTGACTCGAAGAAGTTCAGCGGGCCTGAACGTATGATGCGTTACTATTATCTGAAGGGAAAAATCATCAGAGACATTTCCCATGCCGTATTGGTGAAGTGCAGCAGGCAGTATATGCCTGTATTCCGGGACTTCACAAAAAAGAGGCTCACGGATGACTTTATATTGTCAGGAGGAAAGCTGATAGTCAGGCCGGATGACCTTCTGGCGCGCAGGCCGGAAAAAATTATTGAGGCCTTCCGGCATTTTTCACAGACAGGAAAGAAGTTCAGCAGCGCCATGAAGGAGC
>JAGVHR010000024.1 GCA_020056455.1 Thermodesulfovibrionales bacterium | reverse complement strand
GATCTTTTCCTGTAGCATAATATAGCGCGGCTTCAAACTTCCTCAGATCATAAAGCGCCTTAAAATAATTTGTCCGCGCAGAGGCAAGAAGCGTAACCGCATCGAGAACATCAGCCCCTGTGCCTACGCCCTCCTCGTATTTTACCCTGCTGATTCTGAGATTCTCCTCAGCCTGTTGAATTGAATCCCCTGTAACATGCAGCCTCTCTCTTGCGGTCACCGACTGGAGCAGATACTGTTCAACCTCAAGGTATATGTCATCAAGGAGCTTTGCCCGCTGCATTGCAAGCTTCTGTCTCTGAAAATCGAGTTTTCTGATTTCCGACCCTGTCAAGCCGCCGGGAAAAAAGTTCATACTCAGGCCGAAGGTGACAGACCAGTTTCCCTCATGGAGCTGAAACCTGTTTTCAGTATAGTCATATCCTCCTTTTACGAACAGTTCAGGAAAATACTCAGCTCTTTTGGCAGTCTCCTCAAACCCGAGGGCCCTGAGTGTTTCATCAGCTATCCTGAGTTCCGGCCTCTGCTGTTCAGCAAGGTTCCATGCAGTTTCGACCGAAACAGGCGAAAAGCCTGCATCCGGCTGTTCCCCTATATCCTGCACACTGACTTCGGCCTTAAGCGGCCTGAGCAGTATGCTGTTTAACCGTGACGCATGAAGTCTCTTCAACGTGCTCACAGTAAGCAGCCGCTGACGGGCATCCGATATCTTCACCCCTGCCTGCAGGAGATCATTCCTTGTGATGACTCCTTCTTCAAACAGGCTCTGAGCTTTCCGGCTGTGGGCCTCAAGCGCCTCTACTTCCTTTTCGGATGTGGAGACCATTTTCTCCGTCTCAAGGAGGTCAAGATATGCCAGGACGAACTCCATGGCAGCAAGGTTTCTTGTCCGCTGAGATTCGAACCTTCTTGCAGACAAGGCCGCAAGACTCGCGTTATAGCGTGAGGCCTTTCCCTGAAAGTCAAAAAGTGTCTGCTGTACGCTGAAGCTGTACGAAAGAAAATTCCGCTCAGCCACGGCAACAGTTTGAAGACCGAACAAGGCGGCAGGTTGATGCGCTGATGCTGTCCAGGCTGCTGAGGCGCTGACACTGGGCAGAAGGCGTGAGAATACAGCCTGCCTCTCAGCGTCAGCTATTTTCTCATCCTCACGGCTGATCATGATAAGCCTGCTATTTTCAGCAACGATTTTCAACCCCTCAGAAAGCGAGAGCCTCTCGGCAGCAACCTCTCCTGAAAATAAAAAGAGGTATAGGCCGAAAAAACAATAAACCGTTTTCCATACCCTAACGCATCTCATTATCATTGGCATCCTCTGTTAATAACTATCTGAATTCATTGAATATTTCCGAATACTTATCCTAATGGTCCTCTGTGCTCGCTAACTTTAACACTCCGGTAGCTGCCTGTCAAGAGGACCAAAAATATTTGAGGACCAAAAATATTTTCCATTCTCTTGGGAATTATGCTACCTTAAAGAAATTCTGTCTCGCGGGAGGAAGATATGAAGAGAGGTTTGAGGTTATTTCTTGTTTTTATGGTCCTTGCGGTATCCATTTCAGCGGCAGGTCCTGCCTCCGCTATAGAGCCAACGGCAAAGGTTGATACCGGCGAAGGCCAGCTGCCTCCCTATTCCGGGCCAAAGGCTTCCGCAGCCGTTGCAAAGTTCGAGTGGAAGGCCGGACATGACTACAGGCATGGTGAGCCCACCGGCCTCAGGGATATGATGTCAACGGTGCTGGTCCAGAGCAAACGGTTCAGGGTACTGGAAAGGCAGGAATTCGGTTCCATTAAAGACGAAATCGGCTTGTCCGAGGAGGGTTATACGGAAAAGAAAACTGCTAAAAAAAGAGGTAAGGTTAAGGGAGCAGACCTTCTCATCGTTGCAGCTGTAACAGGTTGGGACCCCGGCACTTCAGGGACAAGCGGTGGAATCGGGATCGGAGGTTGGAGAGGCCTCGGAGGAATCGTAGGAGGCATCAGGAAGTCCTCCATGGCCATGGACATCAGGATCATCGACACTGAAACCTCAGAGGTCCTTGCTGCAACCAGGGTTGAAGGAGAAGCCACGGACTTTAATCTTGGCGGATTTGGAGGAGGCATTATCGGCACTGTAGGGCTTGCAGGAGGGCTGAGCACCTATTCCAAAACCCCAATGGAAAAAGCGATCAGGGTCTGCATCTATGAAGCGGTAAAGTATATCGCCGACAACACTCCTGGGGAATATTTCAAATATTGATTGCCAGGGGGCCCAGGCCCCCTTTTCTTACAGCTTTTTCAGTGCGCTGATCAGGGCCTCTGATTTTTTGAGGCTTTCATAATATTCCTTTTCAGGGTCTGAGTCAGCTACAATGCCCGCGCCTGCCTGAACATATGCCGTACCCTCTTTCACCAGAAAAGTCCGAATAATGATATTGAGGTCCATATTACCGCTAAACCCTATATAACCCAGAGAACCGGTATATGGTCCTCTTCTCCTGCCTTCAAGTTCTTCGATGATCTCCATACACCTGACTTTGGGAACGCCGGTTATTGTGCCGCCGGGGAATGTCGCCCGAATGACATCAAAACAGTCTCTCCCGGCAGTCAGTTCACCCCTCACATTTGACACGATATGGATCACATGGGAGTATTGTTCGGTTATCATGAGTTCGTCCACCATGACTGTCCCATAGGAAGAAACCTTGCCAATATCGTTTCTCTCAAGATCGATGAGCATTATATGTTCCGCCCTCTCCTTTTCATTAAGAAGAAGCTCAGCCCGGAGTTCGTCGTCCTCGTCCAATGTCTTTCCACGCGGCCTTGTGCCGGCAATAGGCCTTGTATCCACAATCCCCTCATGCAATCGCACCAGCCGCTCAGGAGAGGAACTGATCAACTGATAATCTCCGAAGTCCGCAAAGGCCGCAAAAGGCGAAGGGTTTATCTCGCGAAGTATTTCATAAATACGAAGCGGATCCGCCCCGTCTATGTCCGCAGAAAGTCTCAGCGAAAGGTTTGCCTGAAATATGTCGCCTGCTGCAATATATTCCTTGGCCTTTCTCACCATATCTTCATATTGTTCTTTCCCGGTTTGATGGACTATTTCTCCCGGCCCCGCAAGGGTAATCGGACAAACCGGTCCACGCTCGCCGCCTTCAACAAGAGCAGCGATCCTGCCGATCTCTCTTTGCGCCTCAGAGACAAGTTCCTCCTCAGGCCGACTGACCTCTGAAAATCCGAGAACTGTATCCCTTGCGCCGGGGCAGACTATAATCCAGCATCTCTTTTCCCTGCAATCAAAGGCTATGACACGGTCATAGAGAAAAAAGTGGGCATCCGGAATATCAAGATCATCGACTGCTGTTTCAGGAAGCTTTTCGAAATATCGCACAAAATCATAACTGAACATGCCTGCTGCCCCGCCCTGAAAAGGAGGAAGACCCTCAATGGTCCTCTGACAGCAGGCTGTGACGAGTTCGCGCAGTCTTGCAAGCGGCTTCCTGTTCGAGACCGTCTTCCTGCCCATGCAATCAATCTCGACAAGCCCGTTTTTCACCATGAAGTTCAGATAGGGCTCGATACATACAAAGGAATAGCGGGCGATCTGGTCGACACCCTTGAGGCTTTCAAACAGTATGCTGTTGCGGGACCTCACCTTCCTATAAACGGAAAAAGGGCTTTGAAAGGATATTTCCCTGAAAAGAGGTCTGTGAAGAGTCGACGCTGATTTTATTGCTGAAGACATTTGCCGATACTGCTGTTTTCAGGCCTGGGCCATCTCGCTCTGAATAAGCTCAATCGCCCTGACAGGATTGTCATGATTCAGGATCGCCCTTCCCATAACAAGGTAATCGGCGCCCTCTCTGATCGCCTTCTTCGGAGTCATCAGCCTCTGCTGATCATCGGCAGAGGCCCACTCCGGCCTTATGCCTGGGGTAACTATAAGAAAACCGCCTCCGCAATGCCCCCTGATCATGGCTGCCTCCTGAGCTGAGGCCACAACACCGTCAAGCCCGGCCTTCAGGGCCAGCCCGGCAAGATGCCTCACCTGCGTCCTGAGGCTGTGCTGAATGCCGAGCTCTTGTTTCAGAATCTCCTGAGACATGCTCGTCAGTATCGTGACCGCAATGATCCTGGGTCTGCTGATATTGTTTTTAAGGCAGACGTTCACCACCTCGTCCATACACTTTTTCATCATGTCAAGACCGCCTGAGGCATGGACGTTGAACATAAAAACACCCAGGCGGGCCGCGGCTGCACCGGCCTTTGCCACAGTATTGGGTATATCGTGGAACTTCAGGTCAAGGAAGACCTTCCTGCCCCTCTTATGTATCTCCTCGATAATCCTGGCGCCTGCAGCTGTGTGAAGTTCAAGCCCGACCTTGAATATCCCTACGTAGGGTGAAAACTTATCGACAAGCTCCACAGCATAGCTGAAATCATCCACATCAAGAGCAAGGACCAGCCTTTCGTTAATGCTCACCCCGGACTCCTTTAAACCTTCGGCAACACAATCTCTTTTTGGGCCTGATACTTGCCCTTCTTGTCAGCATAGGAAATCATGCAGGGCTCATCAGCGCCAAGAAAAACAAGTTGGGCAAGCCCCTCACCAGCATAAAGTCTGACCGGAAATGGTGATGTATTGGAGACTGAAA
Organism: Thermodesulfovibrionales bacterium; assembly: GCA_020056455.1. Lineage (GTDB taxonomy): Bacteria > Nitrospirota > Thermodesulfovibrionia > Thermodesulfovibrionales > UBA6898 > UBA6898. The sequence goes on along the minus strand of JAGVHR010000024.1, from coordinate 1,257 downwards.
TCGTGATATAACCTTCCCACTCCGGCTCCAGAGGTGTGATATTCACAACTACACCGCTACGTGCATAGGTTGATTTGCCGAAGCATATAACAAGCACGTCACGAGGTATCCTGAGGTATTCATAGGAGCGGCAGACAACATACGAATTGGCAGGGATTACGCAGACTGCTCCCTTGAAATGATCGAAATTACCTTCGTCGAAATTCTTCGGGTCTATGATCCTGCCCGGCAGCGGGTTGGGGATCTTGAAATCATCAGCTATCCTGATATCGTAACCATAGGCGCTCACACCGTATGAAATAACACCCTTTCTGACCTGAGCGTCTTCATAAGGCTCAATCATGCCCTTCTGCGCCATCTCTATGATCCACCGGTCGTTTTTGACCATATAACCTCTTTACGCGTTTTTTTGAGAGAAATATTATATCATGAGTACCGATGTTTTTATTGAATATCAGGTTTTTGAAAAGGTATAATGCAGATTATGGAAACGTGCCCGGTTTGCGACAATCCGATCGATAAATGCATCTGCTGCGCTGAGTGAGGCCATGTCTGCCTCCTGGACCTGGGGGAACTATTCTGTCCGGTCTGCAGACCGGAACCGAAAAAGAAAGAGAGCGGGAAGGAGATAAATCATGGCCGATGAACATTCTTTTGACATAGCAAGCAAAGTAGACCTGCAGGAAGTGCTTAACGCTGTGCAGCAGGCAGTGAAAGAAATTTCTCAAAGGTTTGACTTCAAGGGCAGCAAGAGCTCCATTGAATTAAACAAGGACAAGCACGAGATCACCCTGGTCTCCGATGACGAGCTTAAACTCAAGACAGTCATTGACATATTGCAAACAAAGCTCGTGAAACGCGGCATTTCCCTGAAGGCCCTCCAATATGGAAAGATCGAGCAGGCTTCCGGAAACACCGTTCGACAGATCATTACCCTTCAGCAGGGTATTGCAGTCGAGAAGTCAAAAGAGATAGTAAAGATTATCAAAGACACAAAGATGAAGGTGCAGGCTGAGATACAGAAGGACCAGGTAAGGGTCAAGGCAAAGAAAATAGACGACCTTCAGGAGCTTATGGCGCTGCTAAGAGGGAAGGACCTGGGAATACATATCGACTTCATCAACTACCGCTAAGTTCTTCTGATATTATTGCAAGGGCTTTTTTGGCAGCCTGGGTCTCGGCCTCTTTCTTCCTGCGGCCTGACGCAGTGCCGATGTTTTTGCCGTTCACACGGACCGCCACGGTGAATATACGCTG
>JAGVHR010000116.1 GCA_020056455.1 Thermodesulfovibrionales bacterium | reverse complement strand
TATCCAGGGCATCGTCACATGAAAAGTAAAGTTTCGGATTTGAGAAAGTGCACGATGTCCTGGCAGGTTTTTTTGTGCACGATGTCTTGGCGGTTATCAATTAGTTATTTTACCTCATACTTTGGTGTCCGGTTTTTCAATCATACCTCAAACTGATATGCCTCATCGGCCCGCTCGTACTGTTTAAATACCCACGTCGTTGACAGCCCCATCATATGCGGACAGTTATGCGTATAAGCAACATCAAAGAATGACAAGTGAAAAGCTGTTATTCCTACTGTATAATATATGGATTAAAAGGAGAAACTGATGCCGACAATCTCTATGTTTTTCGGAATTATTATCCGTATGTTTTACCGTGACAACAGGCAGCATCATCTTCCCCATATTCATGCTGAGTACCAAGGCGAAATTGCCATCTTTGCTATAGAGGACGGGCGTATTCTTGATGGTTCATTTCCTCTATCAAAGCGGAAATTAGTTGAAGCGTGGATTGAAATACACCGTGAAGATTTGTTTGCCGATTGGCAGCTTGCAGTTGCGGGAGAAGCTGTTTTCAAAATCAAAGGACTGGAATAATGAGGACAATCACTGCTATTTGTGCTAATGACGATTGGACTCTCGATGTTTCTTTTGATGACGGCGCAGAGCGTCGCTTTGACGTAAAACCATTGCTTTTGTATGAGGCATTCGCGCCCCTAAGTCAACTCAGCGCGTTTAAGGCCGTACGCAACCGCAGCTATTTTATCGAATGGGTAAGCGAGGCTGACCTTAGCGCAGACACACTTTATCTGGACGGCGTACCCATAAAGGATAGTAACGCTTCGGAGAATATAGCCATTTAGTCAAGTATTTATAATCATCAGCTTGAATTTGCTGATATTTAATACCGTCACCCTAAACCTCTCCCCTAAAGGGAGAGGGAACTCAGGACTTTTTATGAGTCTGTCAATAGTGCCTGCTATCCCGATTTCGACGGAGGAATAAATGAACTACAATGAAGACAAGATAGACGAATACACTTTGGCCCTCATGTGCCTCGTAACCCATGAAAGGCATGAAGGTATGGGGGCAAGGGCGTGGAAAGGATTTGATTGGGAGACATTGAACAGACTTCATGAAAAAGGCTATATATCAAATCCAAGAGGAAAGACAAAATCCGTGCTGATGACTGAAGACGGTTTTCTCAAAGCCAAAGAACTATTTGATAAATATTTTACTGAGGATATGAAAAAGGATATAAAACCAATACCATTCCCGAAAATGCCAGGAGCCGCAAAGCAGAGATGGGCCGAATTATCTTCAGACTCAAAGAAGGCAGTAATAAACTCAGCATGGTGTACCCGCTGCATGGACGGTACGACAATACAGATTAGCGAAGGTAGAATGTCTGGCCGCTCGCTTGTTTTGAGAGGCACTTGTAAGAAATGCGGTGGCAAGGTGGCGAGGACAATTGAGCCAGAGGACTAAAAAACGTCGAGCGCTTATACCTTAATAAAAGGATTCGTTTATGGATCATTTTGCCGGATATTCGCTAAACCGGCTTCGTCGAATCCGCCAGGATCGATTATCACCGGGCGCTCAATATCCGAATATGCCAGTATTCCAATAAAAGACGCCGTCGTCTTTGTGGACGAGTTAGCCGCTCGTTGCACAGAAGGAGGTAAATGATATTAATGATTCACAAATAGAATTGCCCTATTGTATTGCAAGGTATTTTCACTGCCAATTGAATCAGACAAATCAAGAAAAAGGAGAATTAAACATGAAAAACTTAACCTATTTTATTATGAGTGTTTTGTTTGTTACTTTAGTATTGGGCTTGGGTGTGAACACGGCGATGGCGGCAGACCTGGTGCAGGTTATGCCGGATGATGTCAAAGTGTTAGTTGACAATGATCGGGTGCGCGTGCTTGATGTCACGCATAAACCCGGAGTGAAAGAGCCAATGCATTCGCATCCGGCTTATGTCTCAGTTAACTTGAGCGATACCAAGGTGAGGGTCACCACGCCTGATGGTAAGACCGTTGAGAAAGTCCGCAAAGCTGGAGAGACCACATGGAGTGAGGCAACTACTCATGCTCTTGAGACCTTAGGAGCTGATGGGAGCCATGTTATCGTGATCGAACTGAAAAAGTAGGGAAATGGGATGATTCGCTTTCTTAAAGAATACCCGCAATGAACGGCTAATTCATTGCAAAAAACATGTGACGAACCCGCGTAACATGGAAATCAAAAAATAACAAGACAGCTTACAGTCGGGTAAGGGACGGTAATTAGCCGTCCCTTACCACACCACACGGCACTGGTCCTCACTTGGTGGAAAAAGCAGCAGCGTCAATACTGTTCGGGCGGTTTTTTAGCTGAATCGAGGGAGGACGGTTGCAGGGTCAAGGAGTTCTGTTTATTTGGATGGCCTGCATTTTTTTGCGAGCAGCTTCGGCCTGTCCCGTTTTGCATTTACAATACAGAGAAAGCCGAAGGGCTCAGTGAAAGGGTTGGAAAGCTGGTGCGGAGTATCGGGCGAGATATAGACCGTGTCGAGATATTTCATGGTCTTTTTATTGTCGCCGATAAGTACGGTCCCTTTTCCCTTCAGGCAAATAACGACATGTTCGTGATGGTGCTTTTCCAGACTGCTGTTGCCGCCTGATGAAATTTCAAAGTACCTTACATGAAACCTGGTTGTCTCGTCGTGCGAGCCTATCAGCACTCTCCTTATGATATTTGCCCAATCACTGCCGCCGGTCTTGTAGGGTTCATCACTGACTCCTGTCCAACTAAAGTCCTGACGGTGTTTGTAGAAAGCTGGGACATTGGGCCTCTTTGTCTTTACCGGATCAATCCTGAATTCGCAGGACGATGCTCCGGTTTGAATTTTTTTCCTCATGGCATAGTCTCCATTAATCAAAAACAATCAGTGATTTCAGGGATTCCCCGGCAATAGCCGTGAGTCTGAAGGCCTCTTCGGTCTTTTCGATCGGAAACCTGTGGGTGACAAGTTTCTCAGAGGAAACGACCTGTTTTTCAATAAGCCCGCATGCCTCTGCAGTGTCATTCGGGCCGCAGGAATAGCTGGTGATAATATCAATGTCTCTGAAATAGAGATGGTTAGGATCAAGGGAGAGTTTTTCTCCTGGTTTTGCCGGTGTGAAAAAGAGGACCTGGCCGCCGGCGCGCGCGCAGGCAATCCCCTGCGCCATTACTTCACAGCTGTTTGGTCCGACAATGACCAGTTCAGCCATCTTCCCCTGGGTAAGTGAGGCCAACCCCTGTTCAATGCCTGTTTTAGTCACATCGATCACGGCATCAGCTCCGAAGTCGAGCGCTTTTGCAAGTCTGTAGGGGACCATGTCAGCAGCAATGATCCTGCCTGCCCCGAATTCTTTGAGCAGTAGAATATGGATCAGACCCATGACGCCGAGTCCGATCACCAGTGCCGTATCTCCGCGCTGCAGCCTGGTCCGCCTCAGACCTTTCACAACACATGCTGTTGGTTCTATGAGAGTGGCGTCCTCAAAGCTCATGGCCCCAGGAAGTCCGATGGTGTCGTTTTCCAGATTTATCGCAGGAATCAGTATGTATTCAGATATCCCCCCTGGGATGATACTGGAGTTCTTCCATGTTTCGCACTGGACATAGTCTTTCCGATTGCAATATCCACAAGCGAAACAGGGTGCATGATGATGAACAAAGACCCTGTCGCCTGATTTGAATTTGCTCACTTTTTCTCCGGCTGTGATGATTTCACCGGCAGGCTCATGGCCCAGTACAAGGGGCGCCTTCTTCTCGATATACCACGGCATGACATCGCCCGAACATATTCCGCAGGCACCTGTTTTCATGAGCGCTTCATACGGGCCGGGCTTTGGAATGGGAATATCTTCCATGCGGATATCGTGATAAGAGTAAAGTTTCGCAGTCTTCATACTGTGAAGTCAGGGCCTGACAGTGTATTTTATGCCTTCGCCCCTGGAAAGTTTGACAAGGGTATTCTGCAGGGTGTGAAGGGAACAAGTCCCGGAGATCAGTTTTCTGACATCAATGGCCCTGTTTTTAAGCAGCAGGAACGCGCTTTTTACATCCGCCGGAGTAAAATGAAAGGTCCCTTTTAATGTGATCTCGTCATAATGGAGACGTGCTGTATTATAGGTTACGGTTGTTCCTTTCCTGCAACCCCCAAAAAGGACAACCGTGCCGCCTTTCCTGACGTACTTCACGGACTCCTGCCACACCTCCGGACTGCCTGTGCACTCAAATACATAATCAGCTCCGAGGCCCTCTGTGAAGGCGTTAACAGAGCCGGCGGTTTTCTCAGCATTAAACACACTGTCAGCGCCGAGTGACAGGGCGGTTTTCAGTCTCTTTTTCCCCAGGTCAGCAATCAGTACCCTTGCGCCTTTGGTTTTTGCCAGCAGAAGATGCAGGAGTCCGATAGGGCCGGCTCCAATAATAAGGACAGTGTCCTTTGCGCTGATCCTCAGTGGCTGCAAACCGTGCACAACACAGGCAAGGGGCTCAAGGAAAGCTGCCTCATCAAAACCTATATCAGAAGGTTTTTTATAAAGGTTCTGATCAACTATATGCCTGGGTATGAGCATATATTCGGCAAAAGAGCCCAGTACCTTCGTAGTCATGATATGGCTGCACAGATTGTGGAGTCTCCTTCTGCAGTAAGGGCATTTCAGGCATGGCGCGCTATGTACTCCCATGACCGGGTCTCCAATATTGAATTTTCTGACGCCTCTTCCTTTTTCAACCACGACACCGGAGAATTCGTGTCCAAAGGGGCCGGGCATGGGGATCAGTGAATGGCCTCTAAGATATGCTTTCAGGTCTGTGCCGCAGGTCAGGGCAGCCTTTATCCTGACAAGAACCTCTCCCTCTGTCGGGACCGGGCGACTGACTTCGCAGACCTCAATGCGGCCTGGCTCTTTGAGTATGGCTGCGCGCAACGCTCAAATCTCCAGTTTGCCGCCCACGATCTGACCGGCAATCGCAGCAACAAGGAAAACCGGAATGAACCGCATATCGAGATGCGCGTAGAGCCTTGCAACAAAGATGACCGGAATGGGCAGATGGATGCACAGGAACCATTTCAGGGAATATTTTCTCGTCCTGGCCCTGAAATATCCGAAAAACAGATTCAGAACAAAGGTGAGGACAAAGATGGCGGCAACAGCAGATGAAAGCCAACTGATATTCATTGAAAACCTTACCCTAAACAGTAGAGGCAGGTCAAGAATCCTGATGCCTTGTCCCTATAACTGCCCCTGATGAATGGGCCCTGCAATAATGTCCTGGTGATTATGCTTCTTATCTTATGACGCATATCATATCATTTGAGCTTTTCCTGAGGTACAATCAAAGCAGAATTAAATGAATATATTAGAGGAGGATTAAAACATGGCGACAACGGAAAAAAAGCTGGTTACCAGGGACTCGCTCATCGGTGATGTAATCAGGGATGTTCCAGGGGCAAAAGACATCATACAGAAGTATTTTGGCGGAGGGCGTTTTACCTGTCCGGGTATAAACGTGGAATCACTTTCATTCGGCGCAATGATGCACAACCTTGACCCTGATAAAATTGTCAAAGAGATCAACGAACTGGAAGGAGAATAACATGGCACAATGTTTTGTATGCAATATTACGGACAAGGAGCGGGTGCTTCTGCCCTGCCTGCATGAGGGACAGAACAAATATGTATGCGTGCGGTGCCTGCCGGTGCTGATCCACGGCGGTCATTAGAATATCTGACCAATATCAGGGCCCTCAGGCGCAAGGTCCAGGGGGCCTGCCTGGTACCACAGGAAAGGCAACGAAGTCCCGGGTTCATATCTCAAATGCCGGAGGTAACAGTTTAGTTCTTTAGCTGCAATTTTCGTCGAATATTTACAACAAAACAACAAAAAGCATTGATAAAAGCGAGTCTTATCGTCTATAATAACAGAGTATAAACACTCTTAAGGGAGGTTGGAATGGAAAAATTGGAGATGCTTAAAAAACGGCAAGCTCGGCTTAAGGAAGACATTGCGGCGAATCTTG
>JAGVHR010000175.1 GCA_020056455.1 Thermodesulfovibrionales bacterium | reverse complement strand
GCAAAAAACGCAGGAATTCTTGCGGCCCAGATCATTGCAAGAAAAGATCCGGAGCTGACCGGGCTGCTGCTCGCGCACCGAAAGAAAATGGCCAGGGAAGTAGAGGAAAAATCCAGAAAGGTCGGAAACAAGAAATAGTGAAGACCTCTTCGGACTGTTTTCCCTGTTTTCTTAAGCAGACTGTCATAGCCCTGAAACAATATGGCAGCAATGAGGAAATTGACAGGAAAGTCATCAGGGAGGTGCTCGACATCATGAAGGATGCTGACATGAGCAAACCCCCGGCCTATACTACCACCTTCATCCACAGGGCTATTCGCAAAGGAATAGCAGCAGACCCCTTTGAGAAGATCAAGAGGCAATACAATGATATTGCCCTGTCACTCTACCCCAGGCTCAGGGAACTGGTGAAAAACAGCCCGGACCCTGTTAAGACAGCCTCCAGACTTGCAATTGCCGGTAATATCATCGATTTTGGCATCTTCACCAGCATAGATATTGAAAAATCCGTTGAACAGTCTCTACGTACGGAGATAGCTGTTGATGATTATGATTCATTCATGGATGATCTTATGCATGCTGATGAAATTCTCTATCTGCTGGATAATGCAGGTGAGATAGTCTTTGACAGGCTCCTTATAGAGGAATTACGCCTGATCGGCAAGCAGGTCAAGGCTGTGGTAAAAGGCTCCGCAGTATTGAATGATGTCACGCGCGAAGACGCCTTACAAACCGGGCTTGCCTCAGTATGCGAAATTATCGATAATGGCTCCGATGCTATCGGTACCATACTCCCCTGGACATCTCACGCATTTCGCAGGGAGTTCGAAGACGCACAACTCACTATCAGCAAGGGGCAGGGAAACTTCGAGACGCTATTTGGAACAGACAAGAGGATATACTTCCTCTTTCAGTCAAAATGCGACGTCGTTTCAAAAGAGTTGGAACTTCCGGCCTGCTCGATGCTCTTCAAAAAATCCTGAAGCTCTGTCAGGACAAAAAACCGTATCTGACCCTGACGCTGTCCGGCAATCAGTCTCTGGAGCCGTAGTCTCTGGAACCGCCTCGTCCGCCGGCGCCTCTCTGCCTGAACCCGCCTTCTCTCTTTTCCATAGGCTTCGCTTCGTTCACGACAATCGCCCGGTCCATAAACTGCTGGCCGTTGAACATGGAGACCGCTTTCTGGGCGTCTTCATCAGAAACCATCTCAACAAAGCCGAACCCTCTCAGTCTGCCGGTTGCGTTGTCCTTGATCAGCTTCACTGATGCCACTTCTCCTGCCTGTGAAAAATGCTTCTGCAGGTCTTCCTCGCTTGCCTTGAATGAGATGTTTCCTACATACAGTCTCGTGCCCATGCATCCTCCTAAAGGAATATATCATCCTGAAGCATCTGCTGATGCTGTCGCAGGATAGCCTAAATATGCCTAATACCTGCGAGGTTTGTCAAGAAATAATGTATCCGGGCAGGCATATGAACTGAAGACACAGAAAAGCACTGGAGCCGGAGAATCAAACACTTATTGAACTTCCTAAAGATATTAAGGCTGTGCTACCATCTCTCATGGAGATACTCAGATTACCGGAAACCGATCTTTCCGAAGTTCTTGATAGGTCATCCGCCCTCCTTGACAAGGGCAAAATCATCGCATATCCAACAGAAACATTGTACGGGCTGGGAGCTCGCTATGACCGTGAGGAGGCGCTCAAACATATGTCCTCCCTGAAGCGCAGACCCCGTGACAAGGCAATGCCGCTGATCATCGGAAGCAGGGCACTTCTACCGCTCGTCACACCGGCTATCCCGCCTCTTGCTCAACTGCTCATGGACCTCTTTTGGCCCGGCCCCCTGACGCTGATCATGGTTGCGCGTGAAAACCTCTCCGGCTTCATTACAGCAGGCACAGGCAAGGTCGCAGTCCGAATTCCGGGAAAGTCATTTGCCTACGATCTTGCCGTCCGCCTCGCTTTCCCGATTACAGCCACAAGTGCAAATATATCAGGCATGCCTCCTGCGGAAACTGCGGCAGCGGCAATCTCATATTTCGGCAACAGTCTCGATATCGTCATAGACTGCGGAAAAATGCCCGGCAGCTCCCCTACAACGATTGTCGATGTAACAGGAACCGAATTACGGATTGTGCGTCAGGGGATAATCCCGGCAGAGGAAATACTTGTTGCCCTTGAAAAAATTTGATCTCATTTCCGACTTCTTGCAAGGTCATCAATAATAGCTGTATTGCATAAGCGCCAAAAAAACCGCGCCCTTTGACATCTCGATCCAGCCTGTTGTGCGCAGCTTTGCCTGGTACAGGGTCAGAGCAAAGATAATGTTGTCGGCAAGCGGCAAAAGCGGCAAAGCAGAGACCCCCACGCTCCTGAAGACAACAACAGACACCCCGACATAGGCAACCATAACAATCCGGTACAGCATCTCCTTCCTGAGCTGAATGCGGACCCTGAAAACCCCTGCTGTAAAAAATATCGCAACTGCAACAAAGAGTCTGGGATCAACCTCCCCTGCTGCTGCAAATTTTGCAACCAGGCCGGCCAGCGAAAGGAGTGCAAAGCCGGCGACTTCGGTGCATATCGCATGCTCGCCGAGGAAATACAGGGCAAGCAGATAGGCAACAGGCACTACGCCATAGGGCAGAAGGTACACGAGGTCCCTGCCTGCCATCCATATAATCAGGCCGGAAGCGGAAAGAAGATGCAGAAGAAAAATCACCGGCGGCAGCGCCCTGTCCTTGCTGCTGCCGCGCATCCAGAGGGTAAAGGCCTGTTTTGAATTGATGAAAATCGCCAGGCCAACTAACCCGGCAAGCGCTCTCAGACTAATCTGACGGGCCGCTATGAGACCGGCAATATAAGACATGGTCATTACAGCCCAGGAGCCGTACTCTTTTAAAAAATATTTCTTCACCAAGCCCTCCGTTATGGTAGTATCTCACAAATGGCGACAAATATTGTGCCGGGTTTACATTTTATCCATCCTTCCTGTATCTTTTTAACATGATCGATTTGCACACGCATACCATCTTCAGCGATGGCGACCTGGTCCCTTTTGAACTTGTCAGAAGAGCGGAGGCCATCGGCTACACTGCTCTGGCCATAACTGATCACATGGATGCCTCCAATCTCGATCTTGTAATTCCCCGTATTGTGAAGGCCATTGAGAAGCTGAAGCCCTATGTATCGATCGATGTGCTGCCTGGCGCGGAGATCACACATGCTCCGCCGGAATTGATTGCCGACCTCGTAAAGGAGGCCCGCCACCTGGGCGCCAGGATTGTCGTTGTACATGGTGAAACAATCGCAGAGCCGGTCAAAAAAGGCACGAACAGGGCCGCGATTGAGGCAGGTGCGGACATTCTTTCCCACCCCGGATTGATTTCGATCGAAGACATGTTCCTGGCCAGGGAAAAACAGGTCCTCCTCGAAATAACAGCAAGAAGGGGCCACGCATTTACTAACGGTTACATTGTAAAAGAGGCGGTCCGGTTCGGATTCCCTCTTTGCATCAATACTGACGCACACAGTCCCTCCGATCTCATCACAAAGGAACAGGCAAAACTTGTTCTGTTGGGGGCTGGCGTTGAGGACAACAGGATTGAGTCCATCTTCGAGAATTCAAAAGCCCTTGTGGATAAAGCGCTAAGGAGAAATTAATGCCCAGGACAATCAAGAAAAAGATTTCAAAAAAGAACTCTGATACCGAAACGAATGTACAGGAAAAACTGGAAGACATCAGGAAATCCTTTCAGAAGAGGCAAAAGACGATTGCAGTATACGGGCTGATCGGTCTGAGCGCGGTCATCGTTATCGGAGGCATCGCCCTTTACCGCTACAATGCAAATGTCAAGGCACAGCAACTTGAATATGAAGGAGTCAAGGTCTACTCAAATCTCTACAGAAAAACGCCTGCTCCAGGCAAAGAAAAGGCCCGTAATGCGCTGGTGTTTTTCACGCAGGCCTATGAGAAGAAAAAATCTCCAGGACTTCTTCTCTATATTGCTGATGCCCACTCGGATCTCGGCCAGTTCGATGAGGCATTGAAGGCCCTTGATACTTTTACAAAAAAGTATTCACGCCAACAGACCATGCTTCCGCTTGCATATCAGAAGATGGCCGATGTCCAGCTCAGGAAAGGCAACCGGGAAGAGGCGCTGAAGGCCCTGGGTAAAATAGCCTCTCTGCCCGGCGACCTTCTTAAGGATGTTGTCCTTGCGCAGACAGCGAGACTACTTGAGCAGGAAGGCAAAAAGACCGAGGCGATTGCAAAATACAGGGAGCTTACAGAGAAGTATCCGGCTTCGCCATATGCTGAAGAGGCAAAAGCCAAAATAACAGAGAAGAAGGAAAGTTGACGGGTTCGTCAAGATTAATCCTTATCTTTTTTTTCTTTTCTTCCCGGCTTTGATTTTCTTCGAAGAGGCCTTTGCAGAAAAGGCCTTTTTCTTTTTTATGGCTGACGTCCTGACTTTTTTCTTAAACGCGGCCTTTTTAATAAGCGCCCTGTCAACATTATCAAGAATAATAAGTTCTTTCGGAGGGATATATATAGTCCTGCCCGGCTTAAGAGGCATGATCTTTTCCATAGCGTTCAGGGAAAGTATCGCATCGACAGGGACCCCTGTCCTGCCGGATATGCTCTTAAACGTGTCCCCCTTCTTTACCTTATACCGGTCTATCGTAAAACGTTCTTCTTCCGGAATTGACGAGAGCTTCTCAAGAAACGTCTCACGGGAACCTGAAGGGACCTTCAAGGTATACAGGCCTGCGTCCGGCGGGGTGCACCATCTCCTGAGTTCAGGGTTCAGTCTTCTGATCTCTTCGACCGTGGCTCCGGCGCACTCTGCCGCAACAGCCAGGTCAACAGGAGAGTCTATCTCCACTTCGTCATAGCTCAGCGGCAGGTGATAATCTATCTCTTCAAAGCCGAAATCATGCGGGTTCGTGGCAATCAAACTTGCAGCAATGAACTTCGGTACATATTCCTTTGTTTCCGGCCTGATATGCTGTGTGCCAAGGAGGTCCCAGTAATCCTCCGTATTGCTCCTCTTCAGGGCCTTCATTATCCTGCCTTCGCCTGCATTGTAAGCGGCCATTGCAAGGTTCCAGGAACCAAACATTCCATAGAGGTCTTTAAGATATTCAGCCGCAGCCTCAGTTGATTTAATGGGGTCTCTTCTTTCATCTT
>JAGVHR010000189.1 GCA_020056455.1 Thermodesulfovibrionales bacterium | reverse complement strand
TCATCATCCATATTATGGAGCAGATAATAAAGATACGGAGTGCCGACAAGCACAACTTTAACAGACAGAGGAATGGCCTCAGGCCTGAGCGTTGTCGTGGAGATCAGCCTGTACTGCTCCCATATATCTTCAATCTTTATCTCACGGTTCCTGATTGAGCGCTTCAGTGCATCATATGAAAACATGTTGCGAAGCAGGTCAAGGGCGCTGATCACAATATAGCCGCCATTTGCCCTGTGCAGGGCTCCGGCCTTGATCAGCGAAAAATCGGTTGTCGCCACTCCGTATTGGAACTTGTATTCCAGTCTGCCCAGAAGATTGAAATAGGTCGGATTGCTCTCATAGATACAGGGCGCTCCGGTGGTGTCCCTGTTGCTGACCAGAACGTTCACCATATAGCGGGTAAAGGTGGGCTCTGTCTTCTGCATGCGCATGAACGGGACCGGCGGAGCCTGCTCTTCCTGGGCCTTGAAGTCCTCGAGATGATCAAGGATGTCTTCAGTTACCTCAACGAGATAAGAGGATATCTTTTCATGGTCATGATACTTGTGCTTCAGTTCATCCATCAGATGACCCACAGCAGCGAGCGCTGCCTCACGCTCAAGGCCGGCAAGATGCTCCTTGAGGTCCTTCTCGCCCTCCCTGACTTCCCTGACAATATCGTTAAGTTTTTCCTGAAGCGCCTTGCCGATTTCGTCTATCTTTTCCTTTGTCTTGTCATCGAGCACCTCGTATTCCTCTTCAGTCAGAGGCTCACCGGTCTTCTTAACAGGCACTATCATAAGGCCGCTGACGCTCTTGCGGATGGAAAAACCCTTAAGTTTCGCATCATCCTCAAGGGCGCTGAAAAGTTCCTTCTGTTTTTTCTGAAACTCTTCGAGGATCCTGTTGCGCTGCTTCTCATATTCCTTTGACTCGAAGATTTTAGGAATCTCCGCCCTCAAAGTCCTGATCAACTCATCCATATCCTTATGAAAAGCCGGAGCCGTGCCAGGGGCAAGAGATATTGCAAAAGGCACATCAGGGTCCTTGAAATTATAAACATAGCACCAGTCAGCCGGAACAGGTTCAGCAGCAGCCTTCCTGCTTAGAAAAGCCTTGATAGTGGTCATTTTGCCGGTGCCGTTTTCACCAAGCATAAAGATATTGAAGCCGCTGTTTTCAAGGTTCAGGCCGAACTCGATGGCCCTGAGCGCCCGTTCCTGTCCAATGGTTTCGATAGATTCCGGAAGCTCCTCAGTGGTATTGAAAGAAAAAATAGACGGGTCACAACACTGGTAAAGCTCTTCGATTCTGAGCGGTTGTATCATTATTTCCTCCATTGACGGATTTGTAAAAAGTTCGTATGCTGCGTTGCGCTTCAAAACTCCCTTCGACTCGCTCAGGGCAGGCTCTTCGACTGTCATGATGCGCCTGTCGGATCATGCGCGCCCTGTCTCCGGAGTTTCTTACAAACCGGTCTCATTTTCGACTTTTTACAAGTCTATTATTTTTTCCTCGCGGCAAGTTTGTTAAGGGCATTAATATAAGCCTTTGCAGCCGCCAGAATGATGTCGGTATCTGCGCCCTGGCCCCTGACAGACCTTCCTCCCTCCTCAATGGAAACCACGACTTCTCCAAGTGCATCGGTGCCGCCGGTGATACCCTTGACTTCAAACTTCAGAAGGCTGCTCTTTGTCTTTGTCATTGCGGCGATGGCCTTATAAGTTGCATCGACCGGCCCGTCGCCTTTCGCAGTCTTTTGAACAGTCTTACCCCTGATCTTCATCTTCACCGTAGACTTTGGGACAATATTCATCCCGCTTGCAACATTCAGGTCAGTCAGCCGGAAGACCTCCGGCGTTCTTGATACCTGTTGAGTCACCAGGGTTTCAATGTCCTCGTCGAAAATGACTTTTTTCTGGTCAGCCAGATGCTTGAATTTGCTGAACGCGCTTTCCACCTCGTCCTGCGTCAGTTCATATCCCAGATCATGAAGGCGGGTTTTGAAGGCATGGCGGCCTGAATGCTTTCCCAGTATAAGTTCCGTCTCCTTGAGTCCGACGTCCTCAGGTTTCATGATCTCATAGGTCATCTTCTCTTTCAGCAACCCATCCTGATGAATACCTGATTCATGGGCAAAAGCATTCGCACCCACAATCGCCTTGTTAGGCTGCACATGAATGCCTGTAATCCTCGTCAGCAGCCTGCTTGTCCGGATAATTTCTCTCGTATTGATATTCGTTACAGCTTTATAATAATCCTTTCTGGTGTTGAGGTTCATCACGACCTCTTCCATCGAACAGTTGCCCGCACGCTCGCCAATGCCGTTGATCGTGCACTCCACCTGACCGGCGCCGTTCAAAACTGCAGCAAGGGAATTCGCTACAGCCAGACCAAGATCGTTATGACAGTGCACGGATATGACGGCGCGGTCACCTATCCTGGCTTTAATCGCTCTGATCATGGAACCAAACTCAAGAGGCGACGTATACCCTACAGTATCCGGGATATTCACAGTCCCGGCGCCTGCCTCTACCACAGCAAGAACCACTTCAATAAGATAGGGCAGTTCAGTCCTCGTAGCATCCATGGGTGAAAACTCAACATCTCCGGCAAGACTTCTTGCGAATTTGACCATTGCAACCGACCGTTTGATCGCCTCTTCACGGCTTACGCGAAACTGGTATTTCAGATGAATATCCGAGGTGGAATGAAAAGTATGGATCCTGTGCCGGGGCGCATCCTTAACCGCCTCCCAGGCCCTTTTGATGTCTTCTTCCCTGGCGCGGGCGAGCCCGGCGATTGTCGTGCCCTGCACCTCGCCAGCAATACGTTTTACAGCTTCAAAGTCTCCGGGTGAGGCAATCGGGAAACCTGCTTCAATAACATCAACGCCAAGCTTTACAAGCTGTCTGGCCAACTGGATCTTTTCCTCAACATTCATGGATGCGCCGGGTGACTGCTCACCATCACGCAGAGTCGTATCGAATATCCTGATCGTTCTCATGGTTTTACCTCTGTTTCCTTGTGCCGTTGTTCGCGCTCCTGACGGACCCTCTTTGCCGCAAGAGCGATATTTTCAATTATACCCCAAATAAGATAAGCCATTGCGAAGAAGAAGATCGCAGTGGACGGATGGATGAGAAGCACAAAAAGAACGAGCACAAACACAATAAGCACCCAGAAAGGCTTCTTCTCCTTGAAATCGATCTCTTTGAGTCCATGGAACCTGAGGGTGCTGACCATCAGCAGTGCAAGAGCGATCGTCAGCGCCGGGAACATCATATTCTTATCAGGCTTCCCTTCCCAGTAGACATAAAAAAAGATCACGACTGAGGAAATAATCGTGGCAGCGCCGGGTATCGGCATCCCCTTGAAGGCTTTTGAACCCGTGGCCCCAGTCTGGACGTTGAACCTCGCCAGACGCAACGCTCCACAGGCGATAAAAAGAAATGCAGCAGCCCATCCCAGGCGTCCAAAAGGCCCAAGTGCCCATTTATAGATCATGATGGCAGGAGCGACGCCGAAGGCCACAAGGTCTGAAAGGGAGTCAAGCTCTACCCCGAAACGTGTGGAAGTATTAGTAAGGCGGGCTATCCAACCGTCAAGCCCGTCAAAGATATTCGCAAGAATAATGGCCCAGGCAGCATGAATAAAATTCCCGTTTATGGCTGACATGATCGAAAAAAAACCGCAGAACATGCCGCAAAGCGTAAGGGTATTCGGCAACAGATAGACGCCCTTTATCGGCTGCTTTTCGTTCTGCTGCTTCCGTTCCGTATCCAAGTCGGCTACACCTTTGCCGCGCACTCGCCGATAACTGTTTCGCCGGCCTTCACCACATCTCCCAATCCGACCCTGATGACCGTGTTTTTAGGCAGATAGATATCAACTCTTGAGCTGAATTTTATCACTCCGTATCTCTCGCCTCTGAGCAACAGATCTCCCTCTGTTTTTCTGCAGATGGCCCTGCGCGCAACAAATCCTGCAACCTGCCTTAGAAGAATATCTCCATATGCAGTCTCCAGTACCATATCTATATGCTCATTCTGCATTGACGCCTCATCCCGGTATGCTGCAAGAAAATTTCCCTTCACTCGCCTTACCTTCCGGACCTGGCCTGCGCATGGCGCGCGGTTCACATGCACATTAAAAGGAGACATAAAAATACTGATCTGCCGGGCCTCTGCATGGAGATGCTCTATTTCCTTAACATCTTTGATTACAATGATTCTGCCGTCGGCAGGTGAAACAAAAAGATCGTTCTCCTGTGGAACACGACGGTCCGGGTCTCTGAAAAAGTAGAACATAAAGACAGTGAGGCCTAAAGGAATAACAGCAACTCCCCCACCGCCCAACCAGAAACAAAGCGCAGACAGAACTGCAAAAAAACCTATAAACGGCCAGCCCTCAGCAGCGAACTTTAT
>JAGVHR010000097.1 GCA_020056455.1 Thermodesulfovibrionales bacterium | reverse complement strand
TCCGGCCAGCACATAGCCGTTTTCAAGCAGCCTTGAAGTAACCGTGCTTTCATAAGGTGGAATAAAATTCCGAAGAATCTTTGACGAACATGTTGTTGGAATTCCCTTTGTGCACATATTGTCTTTAATGGCCATCGGGATTCCGGAGAGGATTTTTTTTCTGCCTATGAAACCTGTCCTGTCCGCCTCCTGGGCCATGGCCATGGCCTGTTCCCTGGTAAGCGTGACATAAGCCCTGACCCTGTCTTCGACAGAGCTGATCCTGTCAAAAACCGACCTGGTGATTTCAGCGGCTGAAACCTGTTGTTTCTCAAGCATCTCCGAAAGTTCAGAGATGCCCAGACTGTAAAGCTCCAATAAATCCTCCGTAAAGAATGAAGTTTCAAAAGTCTAACACCCGCTCTCTTAAGTTTTCAAGTTCACGGAAAAACAGAAATGCCTGTCCGGCCTTGTTGATAATCCGTCCGTCAAAGGGAGTCCTTATAAATCTATTAAATAAAACAATCGGATTGGTTCTTTTATTTTGCGTGAAAAATATGGTATTTTCTTAGACATTTGTGAAAATTATAAATATTATTATTTTTTAAAATGTTTTGGACTTGTTTTGTATGAATTATTTTTTGTCAATCCTGTTGCAGATGTTAAAACTCCGGAATTTTAATAATGAAGATTATACTGTAGTCGAGAAAGGAGTCCCTGTATGCTGATTATTGGTGAGAAGCTGAGTATCATAGCCAAGCGTGTAAGAGAAGCTATGATGAAGAAGGACAAAGGTCCGATCCAGGAGATCGCTGTGAGGCAATGGAAGGAAGGGTCGGGCATAATTGACGCAAACATAGGCCCTGCAGAAGATGGCGGTGAAGAACTGATGAAGTGGATGGTGACAACCATCCAGGAGGTTGTTCCCCTGCCTGTTTGTCTTGACACGACGAACGCGTCAGCCATCGAGGCCGGACTGCAGGTCCATAATAATGAGTGGGGCAGTCCGCTTATCAACTCCACATCCAATGATCCGGAAAGATTCCCTATTCTCGAACTTGCAGCAAAGTATAAATGCAGGGTAATCGGGCTTACTGTCGGAAAAGGGGGGCTTCCTGCCGATGCAGAGGAGAGGGCCGGCATTGCTGCTGAAATCATGGCAAGAGCCATGGAATACGGCGTACCTCTTGAAGATATTTATCTTGATCCGCTTGTCCTTCAGATTGCGACTTCCCAGGACCATGCCGCAAAGGTCATAGACGCCATAAAGATGTTTCAGGAGATGAACGATCCTGCGATGAAGACCGTTGTGGGGCTGAGCAATATTTCAAACGGCTGTCCCAGGCACATAAGGCCGATATTAAATAAATATTATTTCCTGATGCTTATGAATGCAGGGCTGACCTCTGCGATTGCCGATGCCCATGAGATGGCTGAGGCGCTTAAAGAGAAGCAGCTGTTTGATGATGTCCTTGCTGGAAAACAGATTGATGACGCTGAAAAGATGAAAGAGATAAAAAAGACCATAGAAGTTATTATGGGCAATACTCTTTATGCCCATTCATATCTGGAAATGTAGAGGAGGTTATTAAGATGGCTTTTACTGCACCAAAAGAAACATACTCTGGAAAGGTATACTCCGTCACTATTGGCACAGGCGACAGCGCCGTGACCTTTGGCGGCGAGAATGTGCTTCCTTTCCATGCCTTTGAAGGGATAACGCCGAGCCGGCCTGTTATAGCCGTCGAGATCCAGGACGTAGCTCCCGCTGACTGGCCGGAGACTGTGAGAAAGCCCTATGAAGCGGTCAGTAATGATCCTGTTGCCTGGGCAAAGTTCTGCCAGGATGAACTGAAGGCAAGGGCTGTAGCATTAAGACTTGTCGGCACTCACCCAGATAGGGAGAACCGCTCACCTGAGGATGCCGTCAGGACGGTCAGGGATGTCCTTGCCGCAATCCGGGTTCCGCTGATTATCCTTGGCAGCAACCATGCTGAAAAGGATTCCGCAGTGCTCATTGCCGTAGCTGAGGCAGCAAAGGACAGAAACTGTATTATCGGAAAGGCCCAGGAGGCTAATTACAAGACGATTGCGGCAGCTGCCATGGCAAACAACCATAAGCTTATTGCCATGTCTGAACTCGACATTAATCTTTCTAAGCAACTCAATATTCTTATATCGCAGATGGGGTTTGAAAAGGAACGGATTATCACTGACCCCATGTGTTCCGCGCTCGGTTACGGCCTTGAATATACTTACTCTGTCATGGAAAGGATCCGGCTTGCGGCCCTGACCCAGAATGACACAACCATGCAGCAGCCGCTTCTTGGCGATGTCGGCATGTACGTCTGGAAGGTCAAGGAAACAAGCGCTGCTGAGGCTGATCTGCCCCATTGGGGGGCCCTGGAAGAGCGGGGAATTGCCTGGGAGGCGGAGACAGCATCTGCCCTCCTCATAGCAGGAGCTGAGTTGCTTATCATGAGGCATCCCAGGGCGATACGGGCAGTTGAAACCCTAATTGATGAACTGGTCTAAGGAGGAATAAACATGGCTTTGTCAGGTGTTGAAATATTCAAGCTATTACCGAAAACAAATTGCAAGAAGTGCGGGTATCCAACCTGCCTTGCCTTTGCCATGAAGCTTGCCCAGCGGCAGGCGAGCATTGATTTATGTCCTGATGTCTCGGAGGAGGCAAAGAGGGTGCTGGGTGAGGCTTCGGCTCCGCCGGTCAGGCCTGTTACCTTTGGCGTAGGTGACAGGGCCGTCAAGATGGGAGAGGAAACCGTGCTTTTCCGTCATGACAAAAAATTCGTAAATCCCTGCGCTTTCGCGGTTGAGATCATGGATACGCTTTCAGAGGATGATATTGCAAAGATCTGCTGGCAGGTCCTGGAGTCCGAGATAGACAGGGTCGGCCAAAAGCTCAGGATCGACGCTATTATGATATCCAACGTCTCCGGCGATGCGGGCAGGTTCGAGACAGCTGCAAAGGCTGTTGCCGCAAATGCAGCAGGCGTACCGGTCATTCTCAGCGCAACCGATCCCAGGGCTGCGGAAGCAGCGGTTAAGCCTTTTGCCGACAAGAAGGCCGTTATTTATGGCGCAAACGCGTTGAACGCAGAGGCTATGGCGGCAATTGCCAAGGCGAACAAAGCGTCGCTCGGAATTGCGGCAACCAGTCTGGATGAACTTGCCGAGCTCACCGAAAAGATCAAGGGGTTCGGCGTAGAGGACATAGTCATGGATTCCGGGGCCCGGAAGGCTAAGGACATTATTGAGCATAATACCCTTATCAGGAGGGCCGCTATCAAGAAGGGGGTCAAGTCTGTAGGATATCCGGTAATCAATTTCATGCAGCGTCAGGACAGCCTGCTTGAGGGTCTTGTGGCCTCTGTCGGAATAGCAAAGTATGCCTCTATCATAGTGATGAGCAGCGTTGAAAAGTGGAAGAGTCTCGCGCTCTTTACGCTTCGGCAGAACATCTTCACTGATCCGCAGGTCCCTATGCAGGTCGAGCAGAAAATCTATAACATTGGTGAGCCGGCGGCTGAGTCGCCTCTTTTTATCACCACGAACTTCTCGCTCACCTATTTCATTGTTTCCGGCGAGATCGAAAACAGCAAAGTGGCCAGCAGGCTTGCGGTCATGGACTGTGAAGGGCTTTCGGTCCTCACGGCCTGGGCTGCGGGGAAGTTCACTGCTTCAAAGATAGCCCAGTTCATCCAGGAAAGCGGCGTGGAGAAAGATGTTCCGAACAAGGAGCTTATTATCCCGGGCTATGTAGCCATCCTCAGCGGTTCTGTTGAGGAGAAGCTGCCGGGATGGAAAATAACCGTCGGCCCCCGCGAAGCAAATGCAATTCCTGCGTTCCTGAGGGCGAGATAGGGCAGCAACCGGTTGATTAATTTTCATTGATAAGTTAATTTAATGAATCCATTACGAAAACGAATAGGCAGGAAGCGGGGTGGGTCAACACTTCGCTCGTTTCCAGGCCTGTAAGAGGAGGCCAAGATGTCCAAAATCATTGCTTCTGCCGCCATAAGGGGCGCAAACACTCTCGCAGCACGCGCTGATGAAATGCTCCAGAAGGCCATAGCGGAAAAAGGGAAGGATTTTGTATTCGAGTTCCCTGACACTGCTTTTTATCTGCCCATGATCTATGCCATGACCGGTTTTCAGGTGAAGACGCTGGGAGACATGAATGTCGCCCTCGGGTTCGCGAAGGAGCTGCTTCACGACGAACCATCCGAGCAGGTCTGGAAGCCGTATCTCGGCGAGGCCCTTGACTCGGGCATGGCAACGCTCTTTGCGGAAGAGATCCTGCTTGCGCTCAGGTATGTCAATGGTCTTGAACCATGCAAAGACCCTGACACAGGATATGTCTATAACGGGTTTATTACCGATACTATACAGCGTAACCTCGGTATTCAGCTCGTCGATGGCACCATGCCCGGCTTTGCCGCTATTATAGGCGCTGCGCCTACCGACGATATCGCTGTGTCTATCTGCAGGGAGTTGCAGGAAAAGAATATTCTTACCTTTCTTTCCGGCCAGTCCAACGGCGACAGCGTTACCAGGCAGCTGCTGAGAAAAGGTGTGGATCTCGGCTGGGACACTCGAATTGTTCCTCTCGGACCTGACACTGAGCACACGCTTTATGCTCTTGACTGGGCCATCAGGGCATCCCTTATTTTCGGCGGAAAGAAACCCGGAAATTTCAAGGAGCATCTGACTTATCAGAAAGACAGGGTTTTTGCCTTTGCCATTGCTCTTGGTCCGATGGATGACATCAAATGGTCAACCGGCGCCGGCGCTATTAATATGGGATTCCCTGCGCTTTGCGATACTGATGTGCCTGTCATACATCCGACCGGAGTCTGCACTTATGAAGAGGTTGATAAGGAATTCGACCATTCCAGGATCGTTCAGAAGGCCATTGAAATGAGGGGCCTCAAGATCACGGTTGAGAAACCTCCCATCCCTGTTGCCTATGGCCCGGCCTTTGAGGGTGAACGTATCAGGAAGGAAGACACCTTCATCGAATTCGGAGGTCAGAGGACTCCGGCGTTTGAATGGACGCGGATGAGAGAGATGGAAGAGATCGAGGACAATAAGGTGATCATTGTCGGCGACAACTGGCAGGAACGTTATGAGAAGGGCGGCCAGATGCCGCTTGGTATTCTTATTGAGTGCGCCGGCAGGAAGATGCAGAAGGACTTTGAGTCTGTAATCGAAAGAAAGATCCATCATAATATAAATGAGGCCCAGGGCGTATGGCATATGGGCCAGCGCGATATCAACTGGATCAGGATCAGCAACAACGCCAAAAAAGATGGATTTACACTTGAGCATCTCGGTATCCTTCAGGCAACCATGACCCATCACAGGTTTCGTTCCATTGTTGACAAGGTCCAGGTAACACTTTATATCGATGAAAAGGATGTAAAGGAGAAGCTTCAGGAGGCCCGCGCCGCATATAAGGAGCGTGATCAGAGAGTCGGCAGCATGACTGATGAGGCTGTGGATATTTTCTATTCCTGCCTGCTTTGTCAGTCCTTTGCTCCTGCGCACGTTTGTGTCATTACCCCGGAGAGACTCGGGCTCTGCGGAGCTTACAACTGGCTCGACGGCAAGGCGGCGTATGAAATTGATCCGACCGGCGGAAACCAGCCTGTGCCAAAGGGTGATCTCATGGATGCAAAATACGGCCGCTACACCGGCGTTGACGATTACCTCAAGAAGGCCTCAGGCGGAGCTGTGGAAACTCTCAACCTGTACACTATCATGGAGAACCCCATGACCTCCTGCGGCTGTTTTGAATGCATCCTTGCGATTATACCGGAGGCCAATGGTGTCATGATCGTCAACCGGGGGCATACCGGCATGACCCCTATGGGCATGAAGTTCTCGACACTTGCCGGGACTGTGGGCGGTGGAGCGCAGACCCCCGGATTCATGGGCGTAGGGGTCAACTTCATCACCAGTAAAAAATTCCTGTTTGGTGACGGCGGTATCAAGAGGATTGTCTGGATGCCGAAGGCCCTCAAGGAGAGGATCGCAGAGGAGTTCAGGACAAGGGCCGAGGAGGCGGGAGTTCCTGATCTCCTTGACATGATCGCGGATGAGACGATCTGCGAGGATTCAGAAAAGTTGGTAGAGCATCTCACGTCTGCCGGGCATCCCGCGCTTGAGATGGACTCCATAATTTAGCAACAGCACGGAGGTACTCATGGAAAAGAGAATACATACTGCCACACCTGCAGCAGAACGGATTGTCGAGTGGGCTGAAGAACAAAAAATAGAGACTTGTTTTGACAGGGCTGAAAAGCTCAAGCAATGTCCTATAGGAAAAGAGGGGGCATGCTGCAAGGTCTGCCATATGGGTCCGTGCAGGCTTGTTGGAAAGAACGCTGAAGCAGAGGCCCGGGGAGTCTGCGGGGCAACGCTGCCGACAGTAGCAGCCCGTAATATGCTCAGGATGATAGCCGCAGGCACAGCAGCTCATTCCGATCACGCCCGTGGAATGGTTGAGACCCTCCTGGCAGTCGCTGAGGGACAGGCTAAGGATTTCAAGATAACAGACATCAGGAAGCTGTACCGGGTGGCCGGTATCCTTGAAATTGAATTTGAAGGCAGGCCGGTTAATGATGTGGCGAGAGATGTGGCGCTGAAGTTTCTCGAGGATTTCGGGAGGCAGCGGGGAGGCGAGATCTATTATACGAAAAGAGCTCCCCAGAAAACCCAGGACAGGTGGCGCAAATGGGGTATTGTTCCCCGGAGCATCGACAGGGAAGTCGTAGAGGCCATGCACCGGACAAATATAGGAGTTGACCACGAGCCTGATCATGTCCTTCTCCACGGACTCAGAACTGCACTTGCAGACGGCTGGGGCGGATGCATGATCTCCACCGATATTACGGACATCCTTTTTGGGACTCCGCAGCCTGTTAAGGCAGAGGCGAGCTTCGGGATCTTCAAAGAGGACGAGGTGAATCTTGTTGTCCACGGTCACGAACCGCTGCTTGCGGAGATGATCGTTGATGTCGTGAGCGAACCTGAGATGATAGCTTATGCTCAGACCAAAGGCGCTAAAGGCATCAATCTCGGCGGTATGTGCTGTACTGCAAATGAAATCCTTATGCGCCACGCAATCCCGACTGCAGGCGGGTTTACCAACCAGGAACTCGGTATCATGACCGGCCTTATTGATGCGCTGACCGTTGACGTCCAGTGCATTATGCCTGCGATTACAGAGGTCGCGAAAAAGTTCCATACCAAGATCATTACAACAAACTACCGGGCCAAGATCCAGGGCGCTGAACATATCGAGTTTGAAGAGCATCATGCCCGTGACATTGCAAGAAGGATTGTGAGACTGGCGATTGATAATTTTCCCAACAGAAAGACAAAGGGAAGTCATATAACCGACAAGTTCCCGGTAATCGCCGGATTTTCCCATGAGTATATCGAGTATATGCAGGGCGGGAGATGGAGGGGTTCGTTCAGACCGCTCAATGATGCGATTATGGCAGGGAGGATCAGGGGAGTTGTCGGACTTGCAGGGTGCGATAACCCGAGGGTCCAGTCAACAGGGCTCCACAGGTTCCTTGCTATGGAGCTGATAAAAAATGACGTTTTGATCGTGTCTACAGGCTGCGGCTCAGCTGCCTGTGGAACTGCGGGTTACCTGACGCCTGAGATGTCGCTGGAGAACGCCGGTCCAGGTCTCAGGGAGGTCTGTGAAGCGATCGGTATTCCTCCAATACTGCATCTCGGCGCATGCGTTGATAATTCAAGGATTCTTACCATCGCAAGCGCCATGGCAGCGGAAGGAGGCCTTTCTGATGAAATAGGCGGCATGCCTGCGGTTGGTATCGCTCCTGAATGGATGTCTGAAAAGGCGATTGCAATCGGCTGCTACTTTGCTGCATCCGGTGTGCCCTGCATCTTTGGCGGAGAGTCTCCGGTTGAGGCCAGCAGTGAAGTTACAAAGATTATGACTGATGTCTGGTTTGAGAGGTTCAGGGGTGCCCTCCACTTTGAGCCTGATCCGGAAAAGATGCTTGCCATGGCCCTTGACTATATCGACAAGGCAAGGGAGACCCTGAAGCTGAAGAAGTATGAGCCAGGCAAGTTCGGAACAGAAAAGGTCCTCATGGACATGGCTGCTCGGAGAGAGATTGAAAAGGCAGCAAAGCCTCACGTAGGGATTTTCTAAGTATTGCATCATCAGAATTGAAAGCAAAGTGACACTACTTTTCAAACGCATATCAAAAGAATTGGGCGATATGCTGCAGGAGTTGTATTTACAGTGTGCTTATTCAGTTCTGCACAAAAGATGGAGGACGGCCCCCGGCTTGATCCGGGGAGCCGGAACCTCTTTCGAACATCGGATTCCGGCTAAAGGACTGCGGAAATAGCGAGTAGAAAAAGAGTGTTTATGGACATAAACTAAACAGGGAAGATCTTATTCCCAGCTTGCTTCTCCCTTAAGAAACTTATTGATATCAGCAGCGGCACGCTTTCCGGCTCCCATTGCGCTGATTACTGTTGCTGCGCCTGTCACGACATCGCCTCCGGCCCATACTCTTTTCATCTTCGTTCTGCCTGTCTCCGGATCAGCCACTGCTGTGCCGTTTTTTGTCCTTTCGATCCCCTCAGCATCAACAAAGACTACAGGATTAGGGCTGGTGCCAAGCGCCATGATGACCGTGTCGATCTCCAAATCGAATTCAGACCCAGCGATCCTGACAGGTCTTCTTCTGCCTGAGGCATCAGGACTACCCAACTCCATACGCACACAGCGCAGCGCCCTGACCCGGCCTTTTTCATCGCCGATGATCTCGATGGGGCTGGTCAGGAAATCAAAAATGATACCTTCCTCCTCTGCATGACGGAACTCTTCCTGCCGTGCAGGGACTTCATCCTTTGACCGGCGATATACGATATGAACTTCTCCCGTTTGCCCACCGGTCTGCTGGCCCTGAATGGCCTGAAGTCTGACGCTGCATCTGGCCGCATCCATAGCAACGTTCCCTGCGCCTATTACGGCAACCCTGTCCCCTGATTTTACAGGTGTGTCGTATTCAGGGAATTTATATGCCTTCATCAAATTCACTCTGGTGAGGAACTCATTCGCCGACATAACGCCGTTTAGATTGATTCCAGGGATTTGCATGAAAGACGGCAGCCCTGCTCCTGTTCCAAGAAACACTGCGTCATACTCCGACACAAGCTCATTCAGGGTAAAGGACCTGCCGATTACATGATCAGTCTTGAGTTGTATGCCGAGACATTCAACTGCATAATTGACTTCATCAGCAACAACTTTTTTGGGCAGTCTGAATTCAGGTATGCCGTAAACCAGGACTCCTCCAGGGCCATGAAGAGACTCAAAAAGGGTGACAGCGTGTCCTTCCCTGCCGAGATCCACAGCGCAGGTCAGTCCGGAAGGACCTGAGCCGATAACTGCTGCCTTTTTGGCTGTTTTTGGGGCCCTGACAGGTGGGCAAGTGCGGTGCACAAGTTCAAAGTCTCCGATAAAACGTTCAAGCCTTCCTATTGCCACTGGTTCTCCATTCCTGCCAAGGATACATTTGCCTTCACACTGGTTTTCCTGTGGGCATACTCTGCCGCATATGGCCGGAAGATTATTTTTGACCTTCATCAACTCAACTGCCTTCAGCATGTCTCCAGCCCGCAGCGCCTTGATGAACTGCGGTATCAGGACACCTACCGGACAGCCCTGAATGCATTTCGGCTTTTTGCATTGAAGACATCTTTCGGCCTCTTTCTTCGCAGTTTCCATGGTATATCCAAGCGCAACTTCCTCGAAATTACTCCTGCGGAAATGCTCATCCTGGGTCGGCATCTGATGCCTGTTTATCTTCATCCTCATCTCAGGTGACAGGTCAGACATCCTCACTCCCTCCGGCTGCGGCGACGTCGAGTCTGCACCTGTGCTCCCAGCGCTCCATGGCCAGCTTTTCCTCTTCCCTATAAAAGGAGAGTCGAGAAAGAAGATTGTCCCAATTGACCTTGTGCCCATCGAACTCGGGTCCGTCTACACAGACAAACCTGGCCCCGTCTTCAAGAAGCACCCTGCAGCCTCCGCACATTCCAGTGCCGTCGATCATGACCGAATTGAGACTTACAATGGTCGGGACATTAAAAGCTCCGGTCGTGAGAGCGACGAACTTCATCATAACGGCAGGGCCGATCGCCCAGACCTTTGCTGTTTCGTGGTCCTTCTTCCCAAGGATTTCTCTGAGCGGTTCGGTCACCAGCGCCTTCCTGCCCCGAGAACCGTCATCAGTACATATTATAAGCTCATCGGAAACCTCCCTCATTCTGTCCTCCCAGAAGAGAAGATTGCCTGTCCGCGCGCCTATGATTGAAAGGACCCTGTTGCCTGCTTCCTTCAACGCGCGCGCTACAGGATAGATGGGTGCAATGCCTACGCCGCCGCCAATGCAGACAACAGTGCCAAAATCAGCGATCTCTGTCGGATGGCCGAGAGGGCCGGCAAAGGTAGCTATCGAATCGCCTGCATTTAGTGATCCGAGATGCAGAGTCGATTTGCCGAGTTCCTGAAATATTATGGTGATCGTTCCTGCCTTACGGTCGTAATCAGCAATTGTAAGGGGAATTCTTTCCCCGAATTCATCAATGCGGACCATGACGAATTGACCCGCGCCGGCCTTGCGGGAAACGTGGGGGGCGTATATTTCCATGAGTTTGACGCCGGCGCTTAGCGTCTCTTTGCCTGTGATCTTATACATTCCAAACTCCTATTGTCTGCCATAGCGATACAGCAGTAATAACGCATTGTATTATATTAATAGATTAAGAGAACGCAGCGCCAATGTTTTGCCGCTATTCCTGCCGCCAATATCATGTCTCTGATCCGACAGGTTTTAACATGACCGGGTTATAAACAAATAAGAGAAAAAAATAGGCCTATTAAGAGAAAAAATGGCAAATGGTGTAATAATTGTGGTAAATTTAAATTCCCGACAGAAGGGCGGCATGAGCGTATATATATTCATCGGAAGGTGATCGTGCCATTGTATTCCGGCATGTTGTCAGCGGCAGGAAAAAAGAATTCTTGAGGTGAATCAATGAAGGTGGAAGAGCTTGATATCGATGAAAAAATCGGTAATGTCAGGGATGTATTAACAGCTACGCAGAGAAAAAGAGGCGTACTTATTCATGCTTTTCAGAGCATTCAAAAGGAGTATAACTACCTCCCGGAGGATGTTTTGAGTGAGCTGTCAAAAAAACTTGAT
Organism: Thermodesulfovibrionales bacterium; assembly: GCA_020056455.1. GTDB lineage: Bacteria > Nitrospirota > Thermodesulfovibrionia > Thermodesulfovibrionales > UBA6898 > UBA6898. The sequence continues at coordinate 7,400 of JAGVHR010000097.1, read as the reverse complement.
ATACCATTGGTTGAAGTTTACAGCGCCGCCTCGTTTTATAAGCATTTTTATTTTAAACCGAGGGGGAAAAACATTGTCTGCGTGTGTGTGGGCACTGCATGTCATGTAAGGGGGGCGGGAAAGGTCCTTGAGAAGATCGAAGAGACGTTCGGCATTAAAGAGGGTGAAACAACTGCTGATATGTCGCTGACCCTTGAGACTGTCGGCTGCGTCGGATGTTGCGGACTTGCCCCTGTTGTTACTGTCAATGAAGAGGTTGTCGGAGATCTAAGTCCGAAGAAAGTTTCTGAAGTCATCCAGTTGGTCGAGAGGAAATAGACCATGGCTAAATTAAACAGCGTAGAAGATCTGAAGAATCTGCAGGCCCTTCTTTCCGAGGAGACGTTCAAGCCTGACATCCCACGGGTCAGACTTTGCAGCGGTACTGCCTGCACGGCCACCGGAACGCAGAGAGTCATTACTGCGCTGGAAGAAGAAGCGGCAAGACGTGGAATTACACTTGACGTAGTCAAAACCGGTTGCCAGGGTCTTTGTCAAAAGGGGCCGGTCATGAAGGTCGAACCCCAGGGAATTTTTTATCAAAAGGTGAAGCCGGAGCATGCAAAATCTATTATTGCGTATTCAGTTGTCGGCGGGATCCCTTATCGCCAGAGTCTATACCGTGATGACATCCTGAGCGAGCCGATTCCTGAAATGACTGAAGTGCCTTTTTATAAGAAGCAGCTGAGAATCGCACTGAGAAATAACGGGGTCATTGACCCCAGAAACATATACCATTATATTGCAGTGGGAGGCTATTCAGCTCTTGGCAAGGCGCTCGGTTCCATGGGCCCTGATGATGTCCTGAACGAGGTTGACAAGGCAAACCTCAGGGGACGGGGAGGCGCCGGCTTTCCGGCAGGCAGGAAGTGGAAACATACCAAGAGTGATAAGGCCAAAATCAAATTTGTTATTGCCAACGGAGATGAGGGAGACCCCGGAGCTTTTATGGACCGGTCGGTTATGGAAGGGGACCCACACAGTCTGTTTGAGGGCATGCTCCTCTGCGCCTATGCAATCGGCGCCCGGTACGGCATGATCTACGTAAGGCATGAGTATCCCCTTGCGGTCAAAAACCTTGGCCATGCCATCAGGCAGGCAGAGGAACTGGGGCTGTTGGGCAGGAATATTCTTGGTACTGATTTCAGCTTTACCATTGATATCAGGGAGGGCGCCGGGGCCTTTGTCTGCGGCGAATCGACTGCGCTTGTTGCTTCAATTGAAGGGGAGAGGGGTTTCCCGAGGCCGAGGCCTCCGAGGCTTTCGGAGACCGGTGGGGGCGTCTGGGGGTATCCGTCAAACCTGAACAATATAGAAACCTATGCCTGTGTGCCGCCTATCATAGAGAAAGGCGCTGACTGGTTCCTGGGCATCGGCACAAAGACCTCTCCCGGCACCAAGGTCTTTGCTCTTACCGGAAAGGTTGTTAATACCGGCCTTGTTGAGGTCCCTATGGGCATTACGCTGAGAGAGATCATTTACGATATCGGCGGCGGCATTATGAATAACAAGAAGTTCAAGGCTGTGCAGACCGGAGGACCATCCGGCGGCTGCATTCCGGAGGAACATCTTGATCTGCCCGTTGATTTCGATTCACTGGCCAAGGTCGGTTCGATGATGGGTTCCGGCGGTATGGTTGTTATGGACGAGGACAATTGCATGGTGGATGTGGCGAAATACTTCCTTTCATTCTGTCAGTCTGAATCCTGCGGCAAATGTCCTCCCTGCAGAGTAGGCACATATCAGATGCTCCAGATTCTTGAAAGGATAACCACAGGAAAAGGTGAGGCCGGAGATATAGAGCGGCTTGAACAGATCGGACAACTCATCAAGGAAGGCGCTCTCTGCGGGCTCGGAAACAGCGCGCCCAACCCTGTCCTTACCACTATTAAGTATTTCAGGGAGGAATACGAGGAGCATATCCATGACAAATACTGCCGTGCAAAAGCATGCAGCGGACTCGGCACGTTCAGAATAGAAAATGAGGAATGCTTTCTTTGCGGACTCTGCAAGGAAGCATGTGCTTTCGACGCAGTAAAGGAAACAAAGGACAGCTTCTTTATTGATAAGGATTACTGCACTAAGTGTAAGGCCTGCTATATGGCCTGCCCTATCGGAGCGGTAAAGGTCGAAAAAGAGAAGCGAAGCCCCGAGAAACAGGAGGTCTTATGAGTGAGGACGTCAGGAAGGACGAACCCGCGAAAAAGGATATGAAGGATGTGCATGCATCTGTAGAGAAGATAAAGTGCCCTGTTCAGAGGGCACAGAAATTTGTTGTGGAGTTTCTCTCCGAACCTATGTGTGGTAAATGCCACCCCTGTGCTCTTGGCAGCTACGAAGCCCTTGTTCGTCTGAAACTCATTGCCGCAGGAAGAGGCAAACAGGGCGATGTCGATGCCCTAAGGCATATTGCTGAACAGATGCTTGAAGGATCGCGGTGTATCAAGGGTAAGGATACAGCCAAATTTCTTATCAGCGCACTGCAGACAGGGTCTTTTTTGCGTCATCTTGAGGGACATTGCGATGAAAGCGAATGTCCTTCATACGCTGAATACAGGGTCGTCCCGGAGAAATGTGTAATATGCGGTCTTTGCCAGGATGCTTGTAAGTACAACGCTATCATTGGGAAAAAGAAAAAGGCTTACGAATCCGGGCATGTCCCTTTTGAAATACGCCAGAAGCGGTGTGTAAAATGCGGTGACTGTCTGCCGGCATGCCCATTTGGCGCGATAGAAATTATAGAAGCGAGGGTTGGGTCCGGGGTTGAGGTTTAGAGACTGAAATGATTTTATCAACCTTAACGCTTAAACTTAAACCTAATTTATAGGAGGAATCGATGGGAAAAATGGTCAATCTGACAATAGACGGGAAAAAAACAGCTGTTGATGAGGGTATGAACCTTATTGATGCAGCAGAGACAGTTGGTGTGCATATTCCGAACCTTTGCTATATGAAGGGCATGAAGGGTATAGGAGCCTGCAGGCTCTGTCTGGTCGAAGTTGAAGGCAGCAAGGCCCCATTGATTGCCTGTAATACCAAGGTCAAAGACGGGATGAATGTTTTAACGTCCACTGACAGGGTGGTAGAGATCAGAAAATTTGTTACTGACCTGATCGTGTCCATGCATCCGCTTGATTGCATGACATGCACTAAGGCCGGAGCCTGTAATCTTCAGAAATACGCCTATGATTTTGAAATAAAAGAGTCGAGTTTTTCCAGGAAGAAATTCGGGTATCCGACAGACGAGAGTAATCCGTTTATCAAGAGAGATCCTGAATATTGTGTTCTCTGCAGCAGATGCGTCAGGATATGCAAGGCGCAGGATACGAACGTCCTCGAATTCTCAGGAAGGGGCGTAGGCGCCAAGGTTGTTACAGGAAATGAGAAGCCTCTGCAGGAATCAGGCTGCACGTTTTGCGGGAGTTGTGTGGATGTCTGCCCGGTCAATGCCCTTCTTGAGGCTGACCGCTGGAGAAAGGGCAGGGAATGGGAATATGATAAAACGGACACTGTTTGCCTTTCCTGCGGCAGCGGTTGCAGCATAACAGTAAGCGCAAAGGACGGAGGCGTAATAAAGATCAATTCCGGCGCTCCTGACGGCAGCCTTGAACGCACTATATGTGCAATAGGAAGATTCGGTTTTGATAGCCTCACCAGTGAACTGCGTATTACAGGACCGATGAAAAGAGTCAATGGCGAACTGACGGAGACGACCTGGGACGACGCTCTGAGGACCGTAGCCGGTCAGCTCAAGTCAGCAGGCGCTGATGCGGCCATTGTTTCAAGCGCAAATATTCTTAACGAGGATGCGGCGCTTCTGAAGAAGCTCGCTGAGGCTGTCAATACAAAGAACGTTGACTCGACAGTTAGTCTATACTCAGGGTATGACGCTATGAAAAGCGGCGGCGCTGACCTTGAACAGGCAGATCTGATCATTCTTGCCGGTATTGCTCCTGACCAGTGGACAAGGGTGTTGCCTGCCCTTGACGCTATGGTCCGGAAGAGGGTAAACAGCGGAGCAAAGCTTGTGGTAATTAATTCCGGAGAGACCAGGATAGCTTCAAAGGCTTCTGTAGTCCTCAGGGGCGATGAGGCCGGGATGCTTATGGAGCTTGGGCAGGCCCTGATCTCAAAGGGAGTGAAGGCCCCCAGGGAGATGGTCGATGCCCTGGCTGCGGTCAATCCTTCTGATGAAGCCATGAATGCTGCAGAGATATTTGCTGCTGCCGGCATGCCTGTGATCCTTGCAGCTCCTTCTCTCTACCGCGCTGCGGCTGACCTGTCTCTCATCAAGGGTGAGGCAGTTGCAATGCCTCTTGAGGCCAATGCAAAAGGTGTTGTAGCTATGGGCCTGGTTACCGAAGGACGCGGGTTCAGGGATATGGTTTCTTCTTCGACCAGGGTCCTTTATGCAATCGGTGAGATACCTGTAGGCGACAGGCCAGATACAGGATTCCTTGTGGTGCAGGGGTCTCATATGACCGCATTGGCTTCACAGGCAGATATAATTCTTCCATCAACCCCTGCGCTTGAGTCAGAAGGCACGGTCATTGACTGGCTCGGCAGGATCAGGAAGGTGCACAAGGCCTGTGAACCTGCGGGGGATGCAAGGCAGAATAGCGATATTTTTATCGCAGTGGCTGAGGCCATGGGCGCATCTCTCAAACCTGTCAGGGAGGCTGACGTAAAGAAAGCTATAAAAACAAAAGCGAAAGTTGTCTTCAGTTCCTTTAAGAAAGACTCCGGGTATGAGATTGATGCAGAGAAATTTATGGAAGAATCGAATAAGTCGATTGTAAACGGGTCAAGGCTTCTCTGGCTCAAAGAGACTGAGCAGGCTGTAACTGCCTGACCAGCGAATACCCATAAAATATCAGCGGGCTGAGGAGATTTTTCTCAGCCCTGCGATTTTTTCAGGACCAGCACTGCGTTTACTCCGCCGAAACCAAAGGAATTAACAACAGCATGCCTGATTTCCGCGTCGACAGGCTCCCGGACTACTGACAGTAGAATCTCATTATCCTGCTCTGTAAGGTTGATGGTGGGAAATATCCTGCCCTGACGTATGGCCGTGGCAGTGCAAGCTGTTTCAAATGCGCCTGAGGCTGCAAGCATATGGCCTGTCATGGATTTTGCAGAACTTGCCGGGATTGTCCGGGCTTTTTCCCCGAACGCTCGCTGGATCGCCAGGGCTTCTGCGAGGTCTCCTGCCGGCGTAGAAGTGCCGTGGCAGCTTATGAAATCGACCTCCTCAGGGCCTATCCCTGCTCCGGATAATGCCTTGAGCAATGCTCTTGCCTCACCTTCCGGAAGTGGCCTTGTCTGGTGAAACGCATCGACCGTATTGCCGTAGCCGACGATCTCAGCGTATATGGTCGCGCCACGCTCCATTGCAGTATGGAGTTCTTCAAGGACGACAACACATGCTCCTTCAGAAAGCACAAAGCCATCCCTGTTTTTGTCAAACGGTCTGCTTGCCGTGTGATCGCAGATACTGGAAAGCGCTCCGGCAGTTCCATAACCTTCCATACATGTCCGGCAGAGGGGTGCGTCAGCGCCACCGGCGAATATTGGTCCCATGAAGCCGGAAGAAATCAATCTGTATGCTTCACCTACGGCATTTGTGCCGGATGTGCAGGCATTCGATATGCCGAGGCAATATGCATTGATCCCGAGCTTCTGCGCAGTGTACGATGCTGCCATGCTTACAGTAGTTGCAGGCATTAGATACGGTGAGCAATGACGGCTTCTCTTCCTGGTATCAGCGGGTTGCTGATTTCTGACAGCTTTTTCCAATGTTTTGATGCCGCCACGGCTTGATCCTATGATTACGCCGCCTTCGGCGAGGGAGGCAGCAGCACTGAAGGGTGAAGAGCAATGAATCAATTTTGAATCTTCCGCTGCCATCAGTGCGGCAGCAACCGCATAGTGAACGAACGGGTCGAGTCTCATCTGCTCCTTGGAATTGAGAAAATTATCGGTTTGAAACCCTCTGATTTCGCCGGTGGCCTTCCAGGGAAGGCCGGCGATGTCGAACTGACCGGACATGCAGATGCCGGATGTTCCGTTGCTGAGCGCGTGCCAGGAATGAGCAAAAGTGTTTCCGAGCGGAGTTACCGCTCCCAAACCGGTTATTACGACTCTATTCATCGCAGGCATCGTGTTCGAGGTGACAGATTGAGGACTTTTGCAAGGGCCTCCCTTATGAAAATTAATTGTAAACTATGCTATCACATTTGGTTTACAATTATCCGCATAAGTCTTCATACTTGCATAAATGATTTTAATGGATAATAATAAACGACCAGTGCTGGATAAGGAGGAAAATGGCAGGGGAACTGCTTAAAAAAAGGCGCGAAGAGTTGGGACTTGACCTCAGAGCTATTGCTGATCTGCTAAGGATCAAGGCGGATTATCTTGAATCAATAGAAGAAGATCGTTTTGAGAAACTCCCGGTTGCGGTCTATACAGTTGGATATATTCGGTGCTACGCCTCATATCTCAATATCGATCCGGGACCGCTCATTGACCTCTATTCCGGTCACCTCACCAGACCCCTGTCTTCCACGGTCATCCCGGTTTCTGCATCCAGAAAGAAGGCACCTCTTTATTATTATCTTGTGCCTGTTCTTGTGACAGCTCTTGTTATCTTCGTAGTTTTCATCTTGCCGCATGAAGCTTCGAGGTCTGGGAAAAAGCCCGCGGATGTGCAGGTCCGGCCGTCGCCCGCAACGGTAGACAGGTCCAGGGCTTTCCAAAAGACCGGGGATGAAGGTCAGTATAGTCTGGAAATCATAGCTAATGATCTCACCTGGATGCATATTACGTTAGGTGGCGGCAAGTTTGAAGAGCTTCTTCTTAGGCCAGGAATGACCAGGGCCTGGACATTAAAAGGCACTGCAATTCTCAAACTGGGCAATGCCGGAGGCATCAGGATAAAATTCAACGGCATTGATATTGGCACTCCTGGGAGTCTTGGTCAGGTAATGACTCTTATATTCCCGGAGTACCGCCAGCTCTCCGTAAAGGAACAATAGCATAGGACCATGGGCGACTTTAAAAACAAGAGGTCTTTCCCGCGGAAAAAGGTGGAACTCGACTTCGAGATAATTATAACCGGCGAGACTTATCCAGCCATAGTCACGGATTTTTCGCTCAATGGCATGGGCATTCTTATAAGGGGTGCAAAGGACGTACCTGCCGGGGTCCTGGACATTAAGATCAGGGACATTGGCGTTAACACATCCGGTGAGATCATATGGAAGAAGGAAATGTTTTCCGGGCTCAAGCTCGGTGTTTCCAGACTGGGACCTGTTGAAGGGAGGCTGAGTAATTACCGCTTTGCAGATCTTGTCCGAGGC
>JAGVHR010000243.1 GCA_020056455.1 Thermodesulfovibrionales bacterium | reverse complement strand
GCAAAGTTCCAAAATCCCTGCTCTATAAAAGCAGGATCACGCCTGATCTGCGCGCAATGAAACTCCTTTTCTCCCTCAGGGACAGAAGCGATGATTCCATACTTCTTGCCATTGCCAGGGAGCTGAAAAAAGACGGCATATCACTCCTGAACACTACGGATTTCACCTCAACACTGCTGACACCTGAGGGTATTCTGACAAAAGAGGGGCCGACTGAAAACGAATGGAAGGACATCGCCTTCGGATGGAAAATAGCAAAAGAGATAGGCAGGCTCGATATCGGCCAGACCGTGGTTGTGAAAAATCAGGCGGTTATGGCTCTTGAGGCGATAGAGGGCACCGATGAGGCGATCAGGCGGGGAGGCAGGTTGTCCGGCAGCGGAGCGGTCGTCATAAAGGTCAGCAAGCCTCAGCAGGATATGCGCTTCGACGTCCCTGTTGTGGGTCTCGATACACTCAGAGCGATGCTCGACGTACAGGCGCGGGTGCTCGCAGTTGAAACTGGAAAAAGTATTATCCTGAAGAGGGAAATTCTGATACGGGAGGCCGGAGAGGCCGGAATCTCAATCGTCGGCGTCAGCGAAAAAACCGCCGACTGACAGCAGCCTTCGATTCAGCAGTTGCAGGCCTTCAGCGAACTTATCTTTCCAATAGTTCAGCATTGGGTGCCGGTAGGCCGAAAAAAAAGCCTTTCACAACTTTGACCGGCTATAAAGTTAAAATTATAATTAGACATTGACAGGCAAAGAACGGTTTGTTTTAAATTATATACCGATGAAGCTCTTAAATAAAATCGTATTCGCCGTCTTTGTCATTTCCTTAATACTCTCCTTTCATATGCCTCTGTGCGATATTTCAAAAGTGGACGGCGTTACTATATTTACGCTCGATGTATGCAGCAAAGCCGGTGCAACTATTTCGGGCAAGGAAAATTTGTCTGTTGTCGAATATATCTTCGCTCCTGTCCTTTTTATTCTCATCTATATCTTTGCTGAAACAACCCTTTTGTTCAATCCGCTAAAATTAGCCTTTCAGGATGAACGTCCTCCAAAAGCTCATCTGTATTCCTGAAGTTTTAGTTTCACAGCCCTCGGGGCTGACAGGTCTGCTTTCAAAAAATTGGAGGATGAATGAAATACTCGTTTCTGCTGTTGTCTGTCTTGTTTTCTATCTGCGTTGCGTCTGCTCAGGAGTCGGCAAAGCCCGAACAGCTTGAAGAAGTTGTTGTGACAAGCACAAGAGAAGCGGAATCTTTGAAGGAAAAACCTCAGTCAATAGGCGTTGTCAAAGAAAAAGAAGTCAGGGATACAAAACCGTCACATCCTTCCGAGATTATGAACCATGTGCCCGGCGTATGGGTTAATGTTACTGCGGGAGAAGGTCATATGACAGCTATACGCCAGCCCTTGACAACCAACCCCTTATATCTCTTTCTTGAGGACGGCATACCTATCAGGTCAACAGGTTTTTATAATCACAATGCATTATATGAGACAAATATATTGGGGGCCTCCCGCGTAGAAGTGATGAAAGGGCCGGGCACTGCGCTTTATGGAAGCGATGCCATCGGCGGGACGATTAATGTCATATCCCGTCCGTCGCCTTCGTCTCCCGAGCTTGAGTTTAATCCTGAAACCGGAGAGTTCGGATGGTACAGGCTTCTTGCAAGCGGCGGCAACACATGGGGGAATGACGGTTTTCGTCTCGATTTCAATACAACGAAGTCAGAAGGCTGGAGGGACAGGACCGGCTATGAACGCCAGAGCGCAACGCTGAGGTGGGACCATATCTTTGGGGCCGACGCAAAGGCCAAGACAATAATATCCTTTTCGAATATTGATCAGGAAACGAGCGGAAGCAATGGATTGAAAAAAGAGGATTTTGAAAGCAGACCCTCATTCAACTATCACACGTTTGATTTCCGGAAGGTCAAGGCTTTCAGGATGTCCACCGAAATCGAAAAGGAAATCGGCGAGGAGATCCTCCTGAGTTTCACCCCATATGTCAGGTGTAACAAAATGGACCTTCTGCCCGGCTGGGGTATCTTCAACACAGGGAAGGAAACAGCCGTCGGCTATGACTCGACGACCGAATTTTATTCTCTGGGAGTTCTTTTGAAATACAGGCATGATTTCAGCTTTTGGAGCAGCCGTCTTGTGGTCGGTGTTGATATCGACTATTCGCCCGGCTCGTATTTCGAAAGGAAAATAGATGTTGTAAGGGACCCGGAGAGCCTTCAGTATCTCTCCTTTACCCGCAGAGATCCAAACTTCGATTTCGCTGCGGTATTCACAGGGATATCGCCCTATGTCCATATAGAGTCTTCGCCCCTCGCAAAAATGCGTATAACTGCCGGGTTAAGATATGACAATTTGTCTTATGATTACGATACGAAGCTCGCCGCGAATGAAAGCAGGCCGGAAAGCACGACCCTCTCTTTTTCGCACTTGAGTCCGAAGGTCGGAGTTGCCTATGACTTCACGAACGAGATCAGCGCGTTCCTCGGCTACAGCCACGGCTTCCGCGTCCCTTCATCGACAGACCTTTTCCGCGGCTCACAGGGGACTGCGGAAACAGCGATAAACCTTAAGCCTATCAGGGCGGACAATTATGAGATAGGCGTAAGGGGCGGCATCACAAAAATAATCGCATTTAATGCCGCTGCATATTATATGCAGAAAAAAGACGACATCGTGACATTCGCCCCAACAACCGGCTCGACTCAAAGGCTCAATGCAGGGGAAACAAGTCATAAAGGCATAGAGATCGGGCTCGGGTTTCAGCCTGTGAAAGAGATCGAATTAAGCGCGGCTTATTCATACGCGGTCCACAAATATGAGGAATTCATAGTTTCAGACTCGACGGCGTTCAATGGAAAGGAAATACCGCAGGCCCCGAGGGTGATAATAAACACACGTCTCGATTACCGGCCTGCATTTTTGAATGGCGGTTTTGCCGGGATCGAGTGGGTGAAGCTCGGAAGCTACCGGCTGGACAACGCAAACACGGAAAAATATGAAGGCCATGATATTTTTAATTTCAGGGCGTCATATAAGGCTTCGAAAAACATAGAGATATACGCAAGGTTCCTTAATATATTCGACAAGCTGTATGCCGAGAGGGCCTCAAAAAGCGATAAAGACGACGATGCCGCGCTTTTTGCTCCGGGACAGCCGAGGACTTTTTTTGCCGGACTTACCTACAAATGGGGCAACAGATAATGCGCAAGCGATTATTAAAAGGGATTATGTTTATCTTAGCAGGTGTGTTGACAGGCTTAATTTTCGCAAGGTTTAAAACTCCTGATTTTCATCACGCATCGTTGATTATTACAAAAGGGGATCCGTTGAAAACTCTTTTTGCCGGAGATTACGACGGAAGGCAGGCGCTTGCTCTTTCCATGAAGAATCTGCAGAAAGCGAAAGATATTGAAATAAGAGTGGAAGGCGCTGAGATTCAGAGTTGGTATCCTCCTGTTGTCAAGATGCCTTATTACAAATGGATGGGTGTCGAGGGAGGCAGATTCAGGGGAGTGGATTTCGGCAGGAGGATTCCGGTATATCTGGTCTTTGATGAGAAGGCGGCCGGCAGGGAGATCGAAATCTTTGACCTTTCAGATAATTCATTGATTCAAAAGGTGCAGCTAACAGGAGAGGGCTCTCATGCCGGCAATCATTAAGAAAATGAATAAGAGAGATATATTCATTATGCTTGGGATCTTTTTGTTTCTTCCGCCGTTGAGCGTAATACCTCAGACTGCAGGGGAAGCCAACATGTGCGGAGCTGTCTGCCCCCGGATGTTTTTCATGCTTTCACCCAAAGGGATATTGAGCGGATTTATCGGAAATATAAACACATGGTGGTTCGGCGCCTCGCTCGTGGGGATAATTTTAATAACGACTCTCTTCTTCGGCAGGTTATGGTGCAGCCATGTCTGTCCTGTCGGCGGAGCAACAGAACTTGTGAGCAGGGCTGTGCCCGAAAGCTTCAGGATAAATTATTCATTCATAAGCGCACCTGCTTTTAGATACGGGTACTTCATTATCTTTGCTGCGGGGGCATTAATAGGGCTGGGAAGCATAGCCTGTAAATTCTGCAACTTCAGGGTAATCCCTTTCCTTGCAGCCTCGCCGTTTGTGCCTGCTTACAGGACATATCTCACAACGTCAATGGGAATCGCGGGCTTGATAATTGTTGGATTGACAGGTTTTTTCGCGAAGGGCGGGAGGGGATATTGCAACCTGCTCTGCCCTGTAGGAGCATTAGATGGAATTGTAAATTTCGCAGGTGTAAGATTCGGCTTTGCAAGGAGGATTAAGACAAAAGTCTCGCAATGCAGCGGTTGCGGGCTGTGTGTCAGTTCATGTATGGTTTGGGCTTTGGAGCTTGATGAAAATCAGAAGATAAAAAGGGACAGCCTTTCCTGCATGTCATGCAGGGAATGCGAAAAGGTCTGTCCGAACAGGGCGATTAGTTATGGAAAAAATCAGGCATAAACTAATAAATGCCTTGTTCGGCGTCTCAGGCGGATTAACAGGCCTTATTTTTATTTCAGGATGTTCGGGACGCGCCTGTCCATCCTGCATAGGCTGCGCAGGCGCGGGAGCTGGAATTTTATTGCTTATGCTATGGAATAAAATCAGGCCGCTCAGGGGAAATGCAGCTGATTTAACAGGAAGGGTATTTATTCAGAGGGAGCAGGATAGATGAAACAACAACACAGGGCTTTTCACATATCAATTATCCTTCATTCAATAATTATTTTGATCCTGCTTGTCTCAACTACTCAGCTGAAGCATGCAAACAAGCCGATAATTATTGACTTCAGCATGCAAGACACTGTTAAAACAAAAAGTCATCAGCCGGAAATGAAAATACTGAAAGAAGATTTAAGAAATAAAAACAATAAAAACATATCACAAGCAATTCCGGAGAGCCCGTTGATGCCGGTTCCTTCGGATATGCGGCAGCCTTTGAAAGAGATTAAAGAACAGGCCCTTTCAACGGAAATAAATGAAGGAAGCAGCACAACTTCTTTCGGCAGCGTTAAAGACAGCACATCAATATCACATGATGTGATAACCAAGCCTGCATCAATATCCGGCGCAGCCAGGCAGCCGGAGCAGGCACAAAATATCGAAAGCCCAAACAGATATTTAAAGGAACACCTTTCCTACATCAGGGATGTAATACAAAGCAAAATCAACTATCCGAGGATAGCGCGGCAGATGGGCTGGGAGGGGAAGGTGAAGGTCTCCTTTATAGTATGCATGGACGGTTCTGTTAAGGAAATAACGATAACAGAAGGCTCGGGCAAAGAGATACTCGACAAAAACGCCATTGACACGATCAGGAAGGCATCACCTTTTCCCAAACCGCCAGTCGAGGCGCAGATAATAGTCCCCATAAAATACAGCCTGAATTAGTGTCTGTGTATAAATTTTGAACTGCTTTAATCACCTGTTGCAGACATCGCATCTATTTCTCCTGCCCGCGCACCTGCCGGCTCACATCTGCCCGCAGTGAGCGCTGGGAATGTCAATAACTCCGTTGCCCTGTATTATTTTCTCCAGACGGTATTCAGATTTGCACTGTTTGTTATATAATGAGAACCACTATATCTATGTCTGTGATTGTTCTTATACCTGCCCGTTACGCATCGACCCGTTTTCCGGGCAAGCCTCTTGCACTCCTCAGAGGCATTCCGCTTATCCAGCATGTCTACCAGAACGCCCTGAAGTGCAGCCGGGCCGAAGAGGTAATAGTTGCGACAGACAGCGAGACGATCTTTGAAAAGGTCCTTTCATTCGGGGGAAAGGCTGTCATGACATCAGAAAAACACGACTCAGGAACTGACAGGCTCGCCGAGGTTGCCGCCTCCATGAGTTGTGATATAATTGTCAATGTTCAGGGTGATGAACCCCTTGTCAGGCCAGAGATGATTGATGAGGTAATCTCAGCGCTTGACGACGACAGAGCGGATCTCGGCACCCTGGCCATACCTGTTTACGACAGCAGAGAAATCTTTGATCCCAATGTTGTAAAGGTCGTTTTTGGTCCTGAGGGCTTTGCCTGGTATTTTTCGAGGGCCCCGGTCCCCTATTGCAGGGATGAGTGGAAGGCCTCAGTAACAGGGAATGAGCTGCGGGTCACGAGCAGATATATGGATTCGTCAGTCAGTCACCAGGACTCTGTTAATTATTATTGTTTTAAGCATGTGGGCATATACAGTTACCGCCGCGATGCACTGCTCAGGCTTGCGTCTCTGCCTCCGTCCAGGCTTGAGACAATTGAAAAACTCGAGCAGCTCAGGGCGCTCGAAAACGGTTTACGAATAAAGGTGAGGGAAACGTCATTTGAAACAATCGGTGTGGATACTCCGGAAGACTTAGAAAGGGTAGAACAATGCCTAAATTCATCTTCATAACCGGCGGCGTCTTGTCGTCATTAGGAAAAGGGATAGCAGCCGCCTCCATAGGAGCCCTGCTTGAAGCGAGCGGGCTTAAGGTTACGATCCAGAAGCTCGATCCTTATATCAACGTGGATCCCGGTACGCTGAGCCCTTTCCAGCACGGAGAGGTCTTTGTGACTGATGACGGCGCAGAGACAGACCTTGACCTTGGCCATTATGAGCGGTTTACTCATATCAGGACCTCCAAGGCCAACAATTTCACCACCGGCAAGATTTATTACAACGTGATTTCAAAAGAAAGACGCGGCGATTATCTTGGTGATACGGTCCAGGTCGTTCCCCATATCACTGATGAAATCAAGCAGGCGATCAAGTCAGTCAGCAATGACGATGATGTTGTCATTGTTGAGATCGGAGGCACTGTCGGCGACATCGAGAGCCAGCCGTTTCTTGAGGCGATCAGGCAGATGCGGTATGATGTCGGCAAGGAAAACTGCCTGTATGTACACCTGACCCTTGTGCCTTATATCAAGACCTCCGGAGAGCTCAAAACAAAGCCGACCCAGCACAGCGTCAAGGAACTCCGGGCAATCGGTATTCAACCGGACATACTCCTGTGCAGGACTGACAGGTTGATCCCTCCTGAGGCAAAGAGAAAGATCGCGATACACTGCAACCTTGAGACTGACGCGGTCATCAACGCCATAGATGTGGATACCATATATGAAGTACCCCTTGCTCTGAATGCCGAGGGGATTGAACAGCTGATTGTCACCAAACTCAAGCTCCCCGGTAGAGAGATCGAACTGGCCCAGTGGAAGGATATCGTCAGGAAGGTGAAGGAGCCCAAAAACAAAGTTGTCATCGCAATCGTCGGAAAATATGTCGGACTCAAGGACTCATACAAAAGCCTTTCCGAAGCCCTGATTCATGGCGGAATTGCCAACGACTGCAGGGTTGATTTTCAATGGGTTGACTCCGAGGATGTCGAGGTGCATGGCCCGGGGCAGTATCTTTCCGAGGCAGACGGCATACTCGTTCCAGGCGGCTTCGGCTACAGGGGCATTGAAGGCAAGATAGAGTCCATCCGCTATGCCAGGGAGAAGAAGATTCCCTATTTCGGCATATGCCTCGGCATGCAATGCGCTGTCATCGAGTTTGCCAGGAATGTCTGCGGTCTCAAGGCAAACAGCGCAGAGTTCGACCTCAACGCACAGGCCCCGGTCATCTACCTTATGGAGAAGTGGTTTGATTTCAGAAAGGGTAGGATCGAAGAACGCTCCGAGGGTTCAAATAAGGGCGGCACCATGAGGCTTGGCGCATATCCCTGTGTCATCGAGCAGAATACGAAGGCCTTTGCGGCCTATAAACAGAAGGAGATCTCTGAGCGCCACAGACACAGGTATGAATTCAATACTGCGTATAAAGGTGTGGTTGCGAGGCTGGGCATGAAGATCAGCGGAGCAAGTCCTGACGGCGAGCTTGTGGAAATTGTTGAGATCGAAGACCATCCCTGGTTCCTGGGCTGCCAGTTCCATCCTGAGTTCAAGTCGCGGCCCACTGAGCCCCATCCGCTTTTCAGGGCCTTTATAGAGGCATCTCTCAGGGAAAAAAGTTCACTTTTTCATGATGAAATATCAGAGATGAGGGAGCCTGGGCAGAGGTGAATAACGCGATATCCGTAGGCCCGGTGGTCCTGACTCCTGGGAATCTTTTCCTTATTGCAGGACCCTGTGTCATCGAAAATGAGGAGATTACATTCGAAACAGCTGCGGGTCTCAAGTCTGTCTGCGCTGAATTGGGCATCTCATTTATTTTCAAGAGCTCCTTTGATAAGGCCAACAGGACCTCAGTTTCCTCATTCAGGGGCCCTGGTATGGATAAGGGTCTCAGGATCCTTGCAGACATCAGGTCAAAGCTAAAAGTCCCGGTCATCTCTGACATCCATGAGGCCGGTGAGATCGCCCCTGCTGCTGAGGTCCTTGATGCGCTACAGATACCGGCATTTCTTTGCAGGCAAACAGACCTTGTCCTGTCAGCGGCAAAAACAGGCAAGCCGGTGAATATCAAAAAGGGGCAGTTCCTTGCCCCCTGGGACGTTAAGAACATTATCGATAAATTCACGTCAACTGAAAATCAGGGCCTTTTAATTACCGAGCGAGGCTCATCGTTCGGATATAACAACCTTGTTGTTGATTTCAGAGCATTCCCCATCATGCGGTCTTTTGGATATCCGGTGATCTTTGACGTTACTCACAGCCTGCAACTTCCCGGCGGTCATGGCTCAAGCTCGGGCGGCCAGAGGGAGTTTGCAGCTCCGCTGGCGCGCGCTGCCGCAGCAGCGGGTGTTGACGGGCTCTTCATGGAGGTCCATCCTGACCCCGAAAGGGCCTTATGCGATGGTCCGAATATGATATCCCTTGCCGGCATAAAGGGATTATTACAGGACGTAAAGTCAATCCATGAAATAGCATGCAGGCAAAAAGGAGCGCCGAATGGGGAATAATTTGCCATATAACTTATCAGCAGGATCTTTTTTTATAGTTATTTTATTGGCCTGCTCAATCCTGTCAGCCTGGGCTGACAGCTCTCAGCGCGAAGAGCCTTTTTATACGAATAAAGATGTTGAGAGATATAAAAATCCCTCTGATAATAGGCCTCCAGATGCAAAAAAATCTGTCATGGAGAACAGGACTGACTCAAAAAAATCTTTAAAAGAGCGCAGGCTGCAGGAAGACTGGTGCGACAGGGCCTCTGTCTGTAATCGGGAAATAGATGACGAAAAAGAAACAGTCAAAGAGATTGAACATGAGCTTCTATCGGCAAAAGGCCGTGATAATCACAAGAAGGTTGCTGCTTTGCAAAGGAAGCTTGAAAACTCAAAAAAGCGTCTTAAGAAGGCTGAGGGAAATCTCAATGCCCTTGAAAATGAAGCTCACAGGAAGGGAATTCCTCCAGGTTGGCTCAGGTGCCGGTTTGATTGACAGGATGACAACAGGATATGAATATCATTGATATAGCAAAGACCGTATTGCTTATAGAGGCTGATGCCATACACGGCCTGATCAACAGGCTTGATGATAATTTCGAAAAGGCCATTGAGATTATCTATCACAGCAAAGGCAGAGTTGTGGTCACGGGAATGGGCAAATCCGGACTTGTGGGCAAAAAAATAGCGGCAACACTTGCATCCACAGGGACACCGGCCTTCTTCATGCATCCCGCTGAGGCCAGCCATGGCGACCTGGGCATGGTAACATCAGATGACGTTATCGTGGCCATTTCAAACAGCGGAGAAACAGATGAGATTATAGCGCTTATCCCTTTTCTAAAGCGGTTTGATGTCAGTCTGATCGCCATGACAGGCAATTCAGCATCCACGCTTGCCAGAGCAGGAAATGTGAATATCGATATTTCTGTAGAGGAAGAGGCCTGCACCCTCGGCGTGGTTCCCACTGCATCAACAACAGCAACTCTGGCAATGGGCGACGCGCTTGCAGTAGCCCTGCTGAAAAAAAGGGGCTTCCGGCAGGAGGACTTTGCGCGCTTTCATCCCAGAGGCAGCCTCGGCAAGAAATTGTTCGTAAGGGTGAAGGATCTTATGCATTCAGGCGACCTCCTGCCGCTGATAAAACCTGAGGCCTCCATTGCCGACGCTTTAATCGAGATATCCACAAAGCGGTTAGGTGTCGCTGTTGTTACTGATGCGGACAACACTGTCCTGGGTATTGTAACGGATGGCGATGTGAGACGCGGGATTGAAAAATGGGGCAAGTCTTTTTTTGACAGGCAGATATCAGAGGTGATGTCGGAAAGCCCCAAGCTCATCTCTGAGGACGAACTGGCGGCAAAAGCGTTGGGTATAATGGAAAAGCATTCCATAACATCGCTTGTTGTCGCCGGACAGGACCGCAGGGCGCTGGGAGTTGTCCATCTGCATGATGTGCTGAAGCAGGGGATAGCGTGAATGGAGAAAAGCAGACCAGGGAGGAAAGTGGGCAAGATACGGAGCAGGACAACAGCCAACACCATAGCCGGGAACATCAAACTTCTGATTCTGGATGTTGACGGCGTGCTCACTGACGGCAGCATTATTCTTGACAATAACGGCAATGAATACAAGGCGTTCCATGTGCGTGACGGCCACGGCATAAGGATGCTCCATAATGCCGGCATCCGCGTTGCGATTATCACCGGCAGGCATTCAAAGGTTGTGGAAAGGCGCGCCCATGAACTCGGCATCACCGAGGTCTTTCAGAAGTGCCTGAACAAAAAAACTCCTTATGCCCAACTCCTGAAGCAGTATAACCTCACAGACGAGGAAGTGGCGTATATCGGCGATGACATTGTTGATATACCGATCATGTCTGTTGTCGGCCTGCCGGTTGCCGTGGCTGATGCAACAGAAGAGACCAGGGCATACGCCCTTATGGTGACAAAAAACCGGGGTGGCAGAGGCGCAGTACGGGAGGTAACTGACTTTATTCTGAAGGCAAAGGGCATCTGGCAGAAGATGTTCAATGAGTACCTTGAAGCTTAACCTTCCGACAGCTCTTACCCTGAGCAGGATCGTCCTTATCCCTTTTTTTGTCCTGTCTGTCTACGACCATCCCATTATTGGGGCCCTTGTCTTTGCCGCAGCTTCAATAACGGATTTTCTTGATGGATACCTCGCGAGGAGGTCAGGACAGATAACCAAATTCGGCATCATAATGGACCCCATTGCCGATAAGTTTCTTGTCATATCCGCACTTATCGTTCTTGTCGATATGGAAAGGCTTTCCGCTGTTATTGCAATCATACTCATCGTGAGGGAGTTTCTGGTGACAGCCCTGAGGGTTGTTGCGCTGTCGAAGGACATTGTCATTCCTGCCGAGAGGGGCGGAAAATTCAAAACAGGAGCCCAGATCACAGCAGTTCTCTGCCTTATTCTGATGGGAAGTTTCTTTGACAGGCTACCGTTTGACCTTTACGATATCGGTATTGTATTTATCTGGATTGCGCTGGCGCTGTCTGTAATATCAGGAGTCCAGTATACGCTTGCGTTTTGGAGAAGGGTATGAAGATGGTCCTTCTTGCACTGGCAGCCTTTCTGATCGGCTCCATACCTACAGGTCAGATCATCGCTGCAGGCAGTGGTGTTGATCTTCGCAAGACAGGCAGCGGCAATATCGGCACTACAAATGTGCTCCGGTCAGTAGGGCGCATCCAGGCCTTTTTTACTCTTGCAGGTGATATGCTCAAAGGGGTCGCGGCAGTACTGCTTGCAGGATATTTTGATGTTGGTATATTGTACAAAGGAATAATCGGGCTTGTTGCAGTGTTCGGCCATAACTTTTCGATATTCCTGAAATTTAAGGGAGGCAAGGGAGTTGCGACCAGCCTTGGGGTCCTCTTAATTTACAGCCCCATTGCAGCGTCGGCAACGATCATCCTGTGGCTTATGACTGTTACGATAACACGATACTCCTCACTTGGGGCTATAGTATCTTTTTTTGCCCTGCCGTTTAATATATATTTTCTGGATGAAAAGGCCAAACTGCCGGTTGCTCTTGTCATGAGTATTCTATTGCTGCTGCGCCACAGCGGCAATGTCCGGCGTCTGGTCCAGGGCACAGAACCCAGAGTGGGCGGAACAGCATGAGAACGCCGGCCTTTGTCCTGTTAGTGATTGTCGTGCTGACCTGTACTGTTTCATATGCTGATGAATTTTATGAGTCACAGCTCAACAGCGGGATTCGGAATTCCGAGACAGCATCCTATATTCTCATGCAGGAAGCTGAAGCAGGGAAGCCGGAATCTGTTATTATCCTGCTGAACAGGGCCACAGCGTATTCTCCTGACCTGCCTGCTGCCTATTTTGAACTCGCAAAGGCAAGGGCCTCATTCAGGCTCGCCGATGTGCTGGCCTGCGTTGATTATGTTGTCTCAGGCATCAACGCCTATTCAAGAAACTTCTTGTGGTCTTTCAGCCTTGCTGGAGGGGCGTTTCTGGGCTTGATCTTTTCCTTTATAGCTGCCATCTTCATTATTGTTGCCATCCGCTCTTTTAGTGACCTGCCGCTTCTCTTCCATGAGGTCCGGGAATCCCGTCGCTATATTGCGCTCCTGCCGCTCCTGTTTGTGCTGTCTCTTATGAGTCCGCTCCTTTTCCTCGCAGGCCTTATGATTGTTCTCGGTTTCTATATGTCAAGGGTGGACAAGATCATGGTTTACCTTTTCCTTTTTTTTCTTCTG
>JAGVHR010000070.1 GCA_020056455.1 Thermodesulfovibrionales bacterium | reverse complement strand
TCGTGGCGGAGATCGAGGGCTACCAGAAAGTCATCAACGGCGCCCGCGCCGTCCTCGACCACTACCGCCCCCACATCCCCATCCACCCCGACTGGCCGAAACGCAATCTTGGCAGCCTCGCCGAGAACTTGGATTCGCGTCGCGTCCCTATCACCAAAGGCGACCGCAAAGCAGGACCATTTCCTTACTACGGCGCGTCCGGCATCGTCGATTCCGTTGCCGAGTTCATCTTCGACGAAGACATCCTTCTCATTTCAGAGGACGGCGCGAACCTGCTCGCTCGATCAACGCCCATTGCATTCTCGGTGTCCGGTAAATGCTGGGTTAACAATCACGCTCACGTTTTGAAGTTCGCAGATCCCGCGACGCAGAAGTTCGTGGAGGTCTATCTCAATTCCATTTCCATCAAGGAATTCGTCACCGGCGCAGCGCAACCGAAGGTGAACCAAGAGGCGCTGAACAGAATCCCAATTCCGATCCCGGACGATGTCGTCACGCAGCGCTCGATCGCGGCCGAGATAGAAGCCGAGCAGGCGTTGGTGGCCGCCAACCGCGAACTGATCACCCGCTTCGAGCAAAAGATCCAGGCCACCCTCGCTCGCATCTGGGGCGAGAGCGAGCCAGCCCCGTCGAAGACGTGACCGATGGAAGAAGCCGCCGAACTCGCCGACTACCTGCCGCTCTCCTTTAAAAAAGCCTTTCATGGGCAACACAGGTCCGCTGTAAGCAGCTTGCGGCTGCGTTTGCAGCCAATGCCCTGATACAAATGATGACAAAGCAACAGCAAAAATATATCATAGAACATGTGTCTGGCAATACCATCAAGAATAACTGAGATAGACGGCCTGATGGCTGTTATTGATGTTTTTGGAGCGCGGCGTAAAGTCAGCCTTATGCTCATGCCGGAAGAGGCAGGCGCCGGTGATTATGTGCTTGTTCACGCAGGCTTTGCTATTCAAAAGGTGGATTATAATGCTGCCCAGGAGTCTCTGAAGGTCATCTCAACGATTATCGAAGAGCTCTCACAGGGAGGAGCGGGCGCTGATGACCTGTCAGAAGAACAAAAGCCTTTGCAGTAGTTTTTCCCTCAATGCCTTTTTCATGCATTTTGACCGCATCCCAGAAACTGACGATGTCATTTAACAGGCAGAGGCCTAAAGTCATTGTCAGAAATGCCGATAAGACAACTATATTTGACGAAGGCTCCTGATTTGTAAATTGCAATAGCAGAGGAGGAAGGCTGAAATGATCAACTGGTTCAATGATATGGGTCTCCGGAATAAGCTCAATTTTATAATCGGAGCTGTTATCCTCTGTATCATTATCGGTATTGTTATCGGACAGATTACCTTTTCCAGGACCATCGTAGGAGGAGAGATATACAACTCCATCACCCTCAAGATGCAGACCGCGCATATCATTTCAAAGCTATTCCTGAACATAAACATAGCCCGCAGCAGGGTCTCGGCCATGATGATCGAGAGGGACAGAGAGAAACTTTCAGGGCATGTTGACGTAATCAGAGAGCAGACATTGCAGATAGATGAGATGTTCGAAAAGGTTGAGAAAAACCTTTCACTTGGAGATGAGGGTGAAGCGCTTGCTTTTGTTAAAAGGGCCAGGCAAAAATGGATAGATCTCAGGCGCACAAGAGACGATGAAGTTATTCCCCTTATTTTTGAAGGCGCCCATGCCCAGGCTGAGAGGATAGCAGCGGATGTCCAGGTTGACAGGTTCAGGCAGATGATCGATGATACAGGCCAGGCTGACAGCCTGCTCAAGGTGAGTATAGAGCGGGCAGAAAAGAATATGAAATCAGAGGCCTTTGTATTAAGGTGGGCATATATTTTCGGAGGTCTTTTGTTTGCAGCGCTTTTGTTTGCAGGCTCCAGATTTTTTTCATCGACTATTATCAAACCCATTGTTCTGGTGTCCGCCAGGTCAAGAGAGATGGCGGAGGGCATTTTTTCATCATCATCTCAATCATCTCAGGGTAACAATATCCCACGGAAGGATGAGATCGGGTCCATGCTAAAGGATTTTTCAACTATGTCCAACAAGCTTTGCGGAATAGTTTCAAGCATCAGGGATGGGATGATAAACCTAACGTCAGCCTCTGACGTTCTCTCTGCCTCTGCTGCAGACATGAGCAGGACAGCCAGGGACCAGGCCCAGCAGGCTGAGCAGGTGGAGACAGCGACCAGGCAGATGTCTGAGACCATAATAGATATCGCGCACAATGCGGGCAGGACCTCAACTATTGCCAGGAACTCATCGGACGTGGCCCTCTCAGGAAAGGATACTGTATCTGTTGCGGTCGCAGCGATGCTCAAGATCGCTGAAGATGTCAAGGCATCGTCGGAAATGATCGAGCGGCTTGGCCGGAGCACTACGCAGATCGGAGAGATCGCCTCTGTAATCAACGACATTGCCGAGTTGACCAACCTTCTTGCCCTCAACGCAGCCATTGAAGCAGCAAGGGCCGGAGATCAGGGACGCGGATTTGCCATTGTTGCCGACGAGGTGCGGAAGCTCGCTGAGCGGACGACGAAGGCTACAGCTGATATCAGCAAGCGGATTTCAGCGATCCAGACAGAGGCAAAGACTTCAGTTGAACTCATGAAAAAGAGTTCGTTGGAGGTTGACCGGGGTGTAGCTGTGGCGGAAGCTGCAAGCAGGTCCATGGACTCTGTTGTCGAGGCTGCATCATCTGCTGTTGATATGGTGCACAGAATAGCTGCGGCAACTGAGCAACAGTCAGCCACGACCGAGGAGATTACGCGCAATATGGGCAGTATAAGCGGGCTTATCAGCCATTCTGCTGAAGCTTCGGATCAGATAAACACTGCTGCTGCCACCCTCGCCGGACTGGCAGTGGAAATTCAGGGAAATATCGGGTGGTTCAAGACCGGAGGTCCGGAAATCCTGTCCCGGAAGTAGACTGCCTGCCGGGCCTGAGCGCCAGGCAGCACGGGTTTGCAAGGCATTATTCCGACTCTTTGACGGCAAAACCTCTTATCCGTATTGCATCCATTATTTCCATTGTGTGGTCTTTGCCGCGCGTTTCTATTGTGAAGAGGACCCTGGTTTCGTTGACTGACAGAGCGGTGGAGAGCCTGTCATGCACGATAGTATGAATATTGCCCCGGTGTCCGGCTATGAGGCCTGTAAGCAGATGAAGCTTGCCTGGGGTATCGTCGATGGTCACCTCGAATATTCCGATCCGGCCGCTGCTTACAAGACCCTTATGGATGATCCTGTCAATCAGGGAGAAATCAATATTGCCTCCGCTTACGACAAGAGCGACTCTTTTGCCTCTGAACCTCTCTTTGTTTTCAAGCAGCGCTGCAAGCGGCACTGCGCCTGCTCCTTCCACTACAAGTTTCTTCCTTTCCATAAAAAGAAGAATAGACATGGCGATTGTGTTTTCGTTGACAACAAGCATGTCATCGACATACTTCTTCATGAGTTCCAGTGTGAAGGCCCCGACCCTGCCTACAGCAATGCCGTCGGCAAGGGTGTAGCAGGGTTTGCACTCAAGGATATTTCCCTTGAAAAGAGATTCATATGCAGACCTCGCAGAGCACGTTTGGACTCCGATAATCTCTGTTTTCGGTGAAAGAGATTTCACTGCTACTGCAATGCCTGAGATGAGCCCGCCGCCGCCCACCGGCACGATGAGGCTGTCAATATCCTTGAGGTCATCCAAGATTTCAAGTCCTATGGTCCCCTGTCCGGCAATGACTTTTTCATCGTCGTAGGCATGGATGAAAACATAGTCCTTCTGGCTGAGAGCATATGACAGGGCATCCTGGAAACTCTCGCCGTACAGCTTCACCTCTGCGCCGTAACCTTTTGTTGCCTCTTGCTTGGCTATCGGCGCAGAGACAGGCATAATGACCATAGCATGCATACCAAGCAGCGCTGCTGCAAAGGCTACCCCCTGCGCGTGGTTCCCCATGGAGGCGGCGATGATGTTTCCTGCCGGTATGGATCGCAATTTGCTGAACGCGCCCCTTACTTTGAATGAACCTGTTTTTTGAAGGTTTTCCATCTTAAGAAACACGTCTGCCCCGGTCATGGCGCTGAAAGAATGGGAGTGAATAATGGGTGTTTTATGTACAAACCCAGCTATTGCCTGTTCAGCTTCGCGTATTTCTCTCAGGGTGATCATCTTGCAGGCCGCCTGGGGAAAAAAGCAGGCACCTGCTTCTTATATTTTGTGTATTCATTGCCGAAGCGTTCAACAAGTTCTTTGTCTTCAAGAGGGATTACAACTGTATTGACTATTACGATATCAAGCAGGGTGATGACCCCAAGCGAAATAGCGCCGGTAATAAGAAATACGCCTGCGTACATGATGGTATGAGACAGATAGGTCGGGTGCCTTACTACAGAGAAGGGACCGGCTGTTATGATCCTGCTTTGAGCCATATTTATAACCTCAGGAAGCCCCATAATTCCCCAAACCCTGAGAAGCCTGATAGTCCATATCTGCAAGAGCATGCCCATGGTGAAGACTATCCAGCCGGTCCACCTCGCAAAGTCCGGGAGATCTATCCTGTATATGAGCAGAAAATCCCGGTTCATATATATGAGCGCTGCAACAGGCAGCCAGGTGATGGCCGGCGTAACATAAGTGAATATACCGAGTTTTTTGAAGAACCCTGAAAAGCCGTGAACCGGGATCCAGAAAAGGGGCACCAGTGCCCAGAACAGTATGGTGACAATCGCGAGGATGTCGGTCAATGGCCGGCCCCTATTAGGCGCTGCGGGTTGTCCGCCTGCCCTGAAGAGCCAGGGCCAATAACCTTGCACATACTCTATACTGAGATGACCTCCTTTATCTCAGGTATCCGCTCCTTAAGCTTCTTTTCAATACCCATTTTTAGGGTCATCTGGGACATGGGACAATGGCCGCATGCGCCGACGAGTTTCAGTTTGACTACTCCATCAGGTGTGACCTCAATAAGCTGCGCATCTCCGCCGTCTCTCTGCAGCATGGGGCGTATCTCATCAAGGACTGTCTGCACTTTTTCCAGCATGGTTCCTCCCTTTATAAAATATATATTTTCCGTAAGTACAAGTTTAATATATTCCGGTAAAGATTTTCCTGCCGGGAGGGGAAATGGCTATTTCTTCAGAATTCCGGTAAACACGCGGTCATTGTCTTTCATCTTATCATGGCACTTGATGCAGCCCTCAACCCTGCCTGATGCCAAAGCCTTGCCGTCCGCGTTATATTTCGCCCAGAACCAGTCTGAGGCCGCGGGGTTGAAGCCCTTGATCTTATACATGACTGAAAGTCCAGTGAATTTCCTGTCCGGGCCGTAGTTCTCCTTTGCGATGATAGATCCATCGGGCATGGCTCCCTGCATCTTCCTGATCGCAGTAAGTCCTGCGTCATTTACATAGGTTGTGAGGAAGTCGCCATGCGGCTGGGTGCCCTTATACATCTTTCCCTTGCCCGGCCACATTTCCCAGCGCGTATAGGGTTTGCTGACCGTTATGTACTCATACAGCTTTGGAGCATCAGGGCCGGGCAGCGTTATCTGGGTCTCTGCCGGTATGGTTTCATGTATGGCATAAGCCAAAGAGAATAGCCCCAGGATCATGAGCGCAGCGGTAGAAATTCTAAAGAGTCTCATTGCATCCTCCTTTGAGTGGTTATTCGACAACTTCGATGGCGCCCTTCATCCCCCGCTCCTCGTGGCTTTTGAAAAAGAGGAACTTTTTTGTGCAGGAGAATGGATATGTGCCGGTTTTTACAGGAGTGAACTTTATCACTTTCGGCTCAGTGTCAAGGGTTTCGCTAAACACTATCCCGGCCTCAGGCGCGGATATAACAATGTTATGCGGCGCGAGCCCACCAGCCTTCTTTACGGACAACTCAACAGGAACGTTCACCTTTATGATAATAAGATTCGGATCAAAGAAATACTCTCCTCCGGTTATGCTTACTTTTTGGATGCCGTCAGGCCCCGCAGTTGCGGTGAAGACCTTTTTCCCTGACTCTTCGGCAAGGCCGGGCCCGGCAAACGACAGAAGAAGTATGAGACAAATTTTAACAAGCTTCATATTTTTTCTCCAATTTAAGTCACAAAAACAGTCGCCCGTTTAAGTTCATTGAGCTTGCTGAGCAGGGCATGATGCTTCTGCTCGTCAGCGATAAGATAGGAAAGAATATACCGGGTGACAAACAGTTCGCTGTTATGCAGGGCTTCGTCGGCAAGTTCAAGGGTCTTTGCCTCTGCTGCGAGATGTTTGTTCAGACCATCGGAAAGCGATGCAAGGTCCTCCGGGGTCAGAGTCAGCGACTGTTTTGTCATGCTGTCGATGAGTGTCTGCTGCATTACCTTATGCTTTTTAGAGTCATTTCTGATCATCTCCATGGTCATCTTTACAAGCTTGTTTTTGCTTTTTTTGAGAGTGGCTTCTGCATGCGCGATGGTTTCGTCTTCGAGCCCCTGCCACTCCTTCAATACTTTCAGCAGTTTGTTGGATACCTCTTCCCGTTTCTTTTTTTGCACGGCGCTTCCTCCTTTTATGTATCAGGGTTGAACTGTTGGTTTCATGCTATCAAAATAAAGCGGAATGTCAATTCCCTGTAGATTGTATAAAAACAATAACAACGGCTCTGATATAATGTGAAGATTATCCCTATAAATGGAGGAGCGTGCGTGGACAGCAGAAAAATGATGGCTGTTATCATAAAGCGGCTGCGCAAGGAATATCCTGAACTTCATTCTGCGCTGCATTACAGGAACCCCTTTGAACTCCTTGTTGCAACTATCCTGTCGGCGCAGACAACCGACGCGCATGTGAACAAAGTGACGGAAAATCTGTTTGAGAAATATGCGACAGTCAGGGATTATGCGGAGGCTGCTTCTGATCAGTTTACAAGAGATGTCAGCTCAGTGAATTTTTATAATAATAAAGCCGGATATATCCAGGCCTCTGCAAAGATGATCATTGAGAGGTTCGGGGGAAGGGTGCCGAAGACGATGGCAGAGCTTGTTTCTCTGTCCGGAGTTGCCCGAAAGACAGCCAATATTATTCTTTACAATGCCTTTGGTATAAGCGAAGGCATAGCGGTCGACACCCACGTCAGGAGGCTTGCAGGCAGACTCGGCGTTACGAAACACGGGGACCCGGTGAAGATCGAACAGGATCTCATGGTCATTACTCCTGAGGCGGAGTGGGGAGAGCTGAATCATTTGCTGGTTGCTCACGGCAGGGCTGTTTGCCGGGCCCGAAAGCCCATGCACGACAAATGTGTGCTGGTTGATATTTGCCCTTCGAGATATATCAGGTAATGAACCCAGGGTACGAACGTCCTTATCGCAGTGATTTTCAGTGGATGTTTCACAAAAGAAAGACTGATGAATGCTATGTGGACAGGAGTGAACGATGGCTGAAAAAGAACTATATGACTGTATAATCGTGGGAGCCGGTCCGGGAGGATTGCAGGCCGCTATCTATCTTGGGCGGTATAACCGGAAGGTCCTTATCATTGACCGTGGAGGCGGCAGGACAGCGCATGCTAAACATATTGAAAATGTTCTCACCCAGCCTGTTATTTCAGGAAAAGAAATTATCAGGCTCGGTAAAGAGCAGGCCGCGAACTTCGGAGTCAGTATTGTAACAGGCGTTGTTACATCAATCAGCAAAGCAGGGGGCCTTTTTGAGGTTTCGACTGATGAGACAAAGTATTCAGGCTCTTTTGTGATAGTATCGACAGGGGGCAAGGAGAATATTCCTGATATCGGCAACATATACCGGTTCTTCGCTTCCTCTGTTGTTACCTGTATCGACTGCGACGGCTATCTCTTTACCGGCAGAAAGAGTCTGATTATCGGCAATTCCATTAAATCTGCAAACCTTGCCATGGGCATGCGCGAGATGTTCTCGAAGGACATGACACTGGTGCTTTGCACTGACAAACTGCCTGAGGACTACAAGGAAGAATTAAAGGATGAGGGCATACGCCTTGTTATCGGCAGGCCGAAACTATTTCACGGGGACAGTACTGTGGAGTCACTCGAAATGCAGGACGGCACCCTGATTCCCTGCGAGATGGTCATGTCCCACTTCGGGTTCAAGCTCAATGACAAATTTCTCGCCGGTCTGGGTCTGAAAAAGGAATCGGACAACCGGACCTATTCGGTTAACAGGCATTTCGAATCATCGCTCAGCGGCCTATATCTGACAGGCCCTTTATGCGGCCATGACCAGGTAGTGATTGCAGCTGGAGAGGGGGCCATTGCCGCGCTGGATATTAAAAAGCGGCTCCTTGAGCTGTAAAGCCACTGCCTGTCAACCATATTAATAAGACCATAAGTAATCGGGATTTGTATGGAAAATCTCCCCTCGCCCCTCTTTGCCAAAGAGGGGAATTGTTCCTCCCTTTGGCAAAGGGA
>JAGVHR010000115.1 GCA_020056455.1 Thermodesulfovibrionales bacterium | reverse complement strand
TCGTTTTCAATGTCCCTTACGAGGAGTGGTTTTTTTTCAGAGATGACATGCCGTATTAAGGAGTCTTTAATATTGACATACGCACCCTTTTCCAGGCCGCTAATCCCCCTTGACCCAACGAGGCGAAGGCGCCCTGATTGAGAATCAACCGCAAATAATGATCCAATTTGTGCACTTG
The DNA here is from genome assembly GCA_020056455.1 of Thermodesulfovibrionales bacterium. Classification (GTDB taxonomy): domain Bacteria; phylum Nitrospirota; class Thermodesulfovibrionia; order Thermodesulfovibrionales; family UBA6898; genus UBA6898. The sequence continues at coordinate 7,633 of JAGVHR010000115.1, read as the reverse complement.
TAACAGTAAGGGCTCTGTCGAGTACATTGTTCAGCAGTTCTTCAGTATTGGTATTTTTTATAGCGATTTCGGAGATGTCTTTGATCGCGTTCAGTTCGAGGGTTCTCTGGGTTGCCAGCTTAGTTGTCTGTTCGAATTTCTGTACAAGATCGTTGAATGACGAGAATATGTCATTTAATTCCGCTGCATCTTTTTTGAGATCCATTGAAATTACTGTGCCGGATTTAGTCGCTTCTTTCAGTGATCTCGCCGCAGAAAAAATACTGTCAAAGATATACCGAATAAGCATCAGGCCCGCAAGAATGAGAAGAAGAATTAATGCAAAAACGATCAGGTGAAATGAGTCGAAAGAAATATTCGCCTGATAAAAAATGTAAAAGAGGATCAAGAAGGGGAGGACGAAAACCAGGGATGCAATGACGAGAAACTGGTATTTCAGTCCCTTATGGTCTGAACGATTCATATCAGGTAACCATTATTCAATTTTGATGGCTTCGTAAAAACCTGGTTTAACGGCAGCATAATTATCTGTCCGTGAGCGGCAATGCATTGGGGTAATTCACTTGGCAGTTCCTGTTCGTGTCAGCGGCAACGGCATTGGCATATGTGATTGAACTCAGGAGCCCGGAACATGCTGAACCGGCCGTGTGCCTCTCAATGCTCCCTCCCCGGGAAATGCTAGTAACGAACTGGTTTGCAGCGACAGAGGGATAGCAAGCTCCGGTCGTATTGTTTCGGAAATCAGCCGCCCCCGCCCCCGGAGCATTATAAACTTCGTAGGCAACACAGGTTGAACAGGAAAGCTTGCCTTGCAGTTCCTGAAGAGTCGCGTACATGTATATATCATCGTAGCTTTCGACCCGGTTGATTGGGTTACCCCCTGCATCCGTATCTGTCGCGTCACCATCAGGTACGTTATTGATGCCCGGATCATATACAGTAACTGTGGTGGCTGCTGCAATATTGCCGTTTCCGTTAGTCTGTTTATTTGTATTTTCCCCCCTGCTCAATACAATGAAGGCAATGTTATTTACGGTATTGCTTGTTCCACAGGCACTGTCATGGCATATTCTAAGGGTAATATTCGTCGTTGAAACACCACAAATGTCAATATTTGCCGCACCATCTGTCCGTAAGTTTCCACTGTATATATAATAAAGGGCGCTGTTGTACTTGTCGGTTGCATTTGCAAGCGTATTAAACCTCACATCAGGGGCAGTACATACCTCGGTAGCATCGCTGGGCAATTCCTTCCGGGAGGCAACGTAGCCGACGATTGACTCTTTCGTTTGTTTTAGTATCTCGGTTGTCTCGAGTAATTTTGCCCTTTTCGTCATTGGTCCTATCATATTTGCACCGATTCCGGCAAGCAGTCCGACAATGATCAGGACGATGGCCAACTCGACAAGGGTAAAGCCTTTTCTCTCTTGGAATATCTGATTCATGGGAAACTGCTTATGCGATAATGAATCTTCAGGGAGATTTCTTTTCTTCATAACGGCACAGATGTCCGTGAGTTTCTATAAGGTAGCGTTGGACGATTCTGGAAGGCTACAGCAATATCAAGATCGGAACTATCATCGAGGACGACTTCATTCCCTTCGAGATATTGATTTCTCGGTATTGATTGGGATCCGAAGAGATCGATCAGCGACAGACTGTAAGTCTTGACGAGGACATGAATTTGGTCAAATCTGGCAGGCATGATCGGCGCTTCAAACTCCCCCTGATTGCGTTAACTATTATTTTAGCCTCAAGGAACAATAAAGTCAAAGAAATATCAATCCGCAAAGGCACGGTAAAAAGTGAGCGGAGCAAGTGTAAAAAGAGGGGAAAGCGATGCTTCCCCTCTTGGTTTGTGCACACACAAATTTGCAAGTTTCAGAGATTTAACGCCGCCAAAGGGTTTACAGCTTGAAGCCGATCGTGAATACGCCTGTCGTCGCCGTCATGTAATCGGTGGTCTCAGATCGTATCGTGCCCGTACCGGCGTTTCCATCGTCGTATTGTCGGTCAAGAATCTGGCAAACATCATACGGAATGTTCTGCAAGTGGATCCAGTGAGCCAACTGGACAACGGAACCCGCTCCTACGGCAGGCATCTGGAAATAACTAACGGCAATGGCCCCGCCATATTGATGGGTGGGGTTCGTAAATCTGCTCCCGCTGATAATACCCGCTTGCCTCACTTCACACCAGAGATCGCATTGCTCTGTTCCCGTTACCGTGCAGGTGAAGTTTGGGTTCGTGGTCGCCGCCCCGACAGAAATCAGAGCATCTCCATTACCGTTAGTAACGGCAGGGTTTGTGAATTTCGCAACCGCCTGAGGGTCATCACCAGGGTAAAACCCATATCGATCATAGTACGTGTAAATGGCCGCAGCGATTTCCTTCTGCGCGTTGTATAATCTCTTAATCTTCGCGTTGGTGATGAGTTCCTGTCCTTTAATGATCCCCGCAATGATGATTCCAATAATCACCAGAACGATAGCCAGTTCTACAAGGGTGAAACCCGCCTCGCTTCTCTTTTTAATGAATTTCATTTTTTCCCTCTTTCTTATATGTTTTTACGATCTGCTTCTTGTTGCTAATACCTCAAATAACGATTGGGGAATTCATAAAAACTTTTTCATCCCGTCATTCCGACAGGAACATAAATGATAAACTTTTTTTTCAACAACCTCGGTTGTAATGTCAACTACCATCGGCTAAAGCCGATGGCTTGAGGGTTCAAGGATTCGAGGGGTCAAGTGATCAAGGGAGAATCTTTTCTTTACTACTCTTGAATCCTGGAATCCTCGACCCCTCGAACCCTTGCGGCGCAAAAGATCGAACTGAGGTCTTCGCCTAAAGGCGAGGGTTTTTCTCCCATTCCCCGAAGGAGACAATAAAGCAGACAAAGATAAACCGTCAAGAGTAAAAGAATTTTACACCTTTTGGGTCTTCGGCAGGATGACTTCAAGAGTGACACCGGGCATATCAGGCAGGATGCGGATATCACCCCCCATGGATTGGGCGATATTCTGGGCCTGATGAAGACCGATCCCAAGTCCTCCCTTCTTCGTGGAATAGAAGAGTTCAAACAGCCGGTTCCTGTCCCCGATGAAGTTGCCCGTATCGGAAATGACAATTCTTACATGGCTTTCAAGATTATCAATGTCGATTCGGCAGGTCACACTGGCTTCCTGAAGAGACTTGTCGTAGATATTTTTCAGGAGGTTATCGAAAATGGAGATGACCATGTATTCCTCCGCGATAATGGATGCCTGTCCGTTTATCGTATTGGGCAGCTTATAATGCTTTGTCAGATTCTCCAGCAGGGATTTGATATCGATGGTGTTTTCGGGGGGAAGCGTGTCATCGGTTTCTTTTTGCATTTCTAACAAACCAATGATTTTTGCGCTACTCCTTGAGATGACGGGCAGTGTTTCTTTGAGATAGTTGATAAAGCGATCTTTCTTATAATGGGTTTCGAGATGATGGATGTTGTAAGAAAGGGATCCGATAAACTGGGCGAGGTTCTTGGCATCGTGAAGGAGAAAGGTCTGGAGTTTTGAGAATTTATATAATGCCTCGTGGATGACTTTAATATGGATCAGGATATTCATTTCTATGAGAACGGAGAGAATCTCGAGAACAACTGTGTTGATAAAAACCTGCTCTCCCCTTGAATGGCGTGGCACGATACCGATGGTGATCTGGTAATCTTCTCTTTGAATGGTTTTTTCCACTTGCTTTTCCCGTTTAGGGTTTGATCTTTCGATAGTCGTATTCAAATAATGGATCGTATAGAAATAATCATCGATTTTCAGTTTTCTGAGCAGGTTCAGCGTATTTGGCAGAAACTGATGCAGGTCATATTCTAATTTTGTGTTCAGGTCGATCATTTCAAGGATCACCTTCATCATACGTTTAGACAAAAAGCGCAGATAGATGAGGACGCCGATAATGACAAGACCTGTCAGAATGAAAAAGTGATAGATGAGTTCAATCGTCATGAGTTCTTTTTAAGCCAAACTTCTTAAGAAAGTAGTACAGGCTTTCTCTTTTTACTCCCAGGATCTTTGCCGATTGGTAGACATTAAAATTTGTATCCTTCAATACCTTTAAAATGACATGTTTATCCGCCTCATCCCGAAGAGGTTGAAGTCCCTTGCCTACTTCAATATCGAAGGATATTTTCTTTATTCCTTGTTTCTCCAGCTCTTTCTCCGCATCTTTAAACAGGATGGCCCTTTCAACAGAAAAAAGAATTTTTTCCATGCTGGCGGGTTTCAGAAGATAATCGAAAGCTCCTGATTTGATGGCTTCCAAAGCAACTCCCTCTGTTTTCTGCCCCGTGAGGATAATGACCTTGGAGGCGTAATGATTGAGAATAGACGAAAGGACGATTAAGCCCTCTTCCGGTGTACCCTCATTTGGAGGCAAGCCAAGATCAAGGATGACCACATCGATAGGGTTTTTTCTTAAGAGCTCGGTCGCCTCTTTGCGGTTCTCAGCCTCTAATACGGTGAAATTTTCCTCAAGAGAGAAGCGGATCTGCTTTCGCAAGGCAATGTCATCTTCAACGAGCAGTAATGTCGGCATTTTTTGGCTTATCTTTCGTAAGGTATCAAGATATTTTTACTATGGTATGTCAAATAAATACTTGATATAAGAATATTTTGCAATTATAATCTTCATATTTGTCATACTAAGCTTGACGGCTTCGTAAAAAGTCCATCTGCTGTGTTACGCTGCATCTGGAGTTTTTTACTTTGCCATCCCAGTTTTGACTTTTTACGAGTCCATCAAGCTTAAGAAAAATGGTGGTATTGTTTGAACACCAGGCGCTTCCATAATCAAGTGAATACCGCACTATTAGGGCTGATGATCTCCGTCTGTGTGACCTTTACATGGCCCATATTTGTGGAGGCCTTCTGTTTTGAGGAGGCGGGAAAGATGTATGGCATCAATCCGGGCCTTCTTCAGTCGATTGCCCGGGTGGAATCCAGGCTGGATTCGAAAGCCATGAACTTCAATAAAAATGGTTCGGCAGATTTTGGCCTGATGCAGATCAACTCTGCGTGGATTGACACGTTGCAACTTGATAAAGCTGAGCTGCTTTCAGACCCGTGTTATAATGTGATGACGGGAGCCAGAATCCTGAAGGAGTGTATTGGCAGATGGGGGTATACTTGGCAGGCTGTCGGATGTTATAACGCAACAAGCAAAGGCAAGCGGATCGGCTATTCATGGAAGATATATCGGGAACTGAAAAAAGAAAGTTTGAAAAACAAAAAGATAGCGAGGAAAAAAGAACATTCACCGGGATCAGAAAGTGCAGGTCAATCCTTACATTTCAGAATCCGGTCTATAAAAGAACCTGAAGTCAGCGGGGAGCCATGAGTCTCATTACGGATTTACTTTCAAAAGTTAAGCAGCAGGAACCCAAAAGAGATGTCCCTCCGCTCTTGAAGGATTCTGTACAACAGGCAACTACAGAGCGGCAAAAAAGAAATAAATTCACGATTCTTCTTGTTGTCTTTATGGCCATTGCCGTGACCGGCGTTGGCGCTATGTTTCTTATAGATTTCTTTGATAAACCGGCAAAGACGCTTCCTCCTCGGCTGCCTATTGCCGCGACTTCCCTTCAACCCCGCGAACCAGTGGTTGTTCCATCTCCGCCACAGGCCGCCGAAAAGGTGGCAATGCAAGTGACTATAAAAGAGGAGTCTGAAAAGATTAAAGTTGCACCTCCACATCATAAAAAAGCGTCACCGAAAAGGCTCGCACGGAAAACCGCAGCAAAGTCGGCTGGTGACTGGAAAGAGATGAAGCAGGAAAGGGCATCCGGCGTGAACAGCGAGGAGCAGGATGATGAAAACGAAAAAATATCGAAACAGGACAAAGAGGTGTATCTTTACACGGCAAGAACTTATGAAGAGCAGAAAAATTATCAGCAAGCTCTATCAAACTACAGGAAGGTACTGACCGTCGATCCCGGGAATTTCATGGTCATGAACAATATTTCGAGCGCCCTTATCCAGTTGGGTTCCTATGATGAGGCTATCAGGTATGCGGAGAAAGCTCTTCTTATCCGAAAAGATTATATTTATTCTCTCATAAACATGGGTGTTGCTTACAGCCAACTCGGTAAACATAATGAAGGGGAGGGGTATCTACAGAGAGCGCTCCTGATGGAACCATCAAACCGGTATGCCCTGATCAACCTTGGTCTTTTATATGAGAAGAGAAAGGCTTATGATAAAGCCCGTGAATACTTCGTCAGGCTTTCTGATAGGGGTGATGCCCAGGGTTATATTGGTCTCGCAAGGATTGCAGAAAAACAGGGAAGACCTTCGGAGGCCATCGATTTCTATAGATTGGTCATGTCTGTAGAAAACAGAGATTCTCAAGTCTGGAATTTTGCGAACGACAGGATATGGCAGCTAACGAGGTGATTTCACTCTGACAATATAGGAAGCGATCCAGCTCTCCCTTCCGTCAATGGTTTTTACCTTGAACCATCTGTTTCCACTTAACTCCGTCCATTCATCCGTAATATCAAGACTCTCCCCCTTTGTAACGACCCGCTCTATGTTTGCCTGTAAAGAGGGGCTCTCTCTTAACCTTGCAGCATAGACGGTCACGATCGCTTTTCTTTGGATTTCTGAGGACGCTGGCTTTTTAGCCTCATCCTTTCTAATTGCTGGAGATGAAGTAACGTCGACAGCAGGGTTTCCGGAGGATTGATTTTGAATGCCGGATTTAATGGATGCGATAGTCGTATTCCTGTAATCCTGAATCTTATGATACATAATTACGGAAACGGATATTAAAGAAACAATTAGCAGACCGACGACGGCATAGCCAAACAGTCTCTGCCACATGATTTTCTTTGGTTGTGTGTTCAATATGTGTTTTGCAGCATCCAGTACATGTTTTTTCTGGATGTGATGGGCCGTGCCGATATAGGCAACCATCATGGCCCTTGATGTAAGGAGATTGACGAGCCTGGGAATACCACCGGAAATCTTGTAAATGGTTTTCTTGACCTTTTCGTCGAGTATGACAGAGCCTTTACCGGCCTTGACCAGTCTGAAAGCAATATAATCGGATATTTCCTCCAGTGTCAAAGGCATTAAGGTAGTCCGGATGGTAATGCGCTGATCCAGTTGCCTTAAACCTTCGGACTGCAACCTCCTCTGAAGTTCAGGCTGTCCGACCAGAATGATTTGTAAAAGCTTTTCTTTTTCCGTCTCTAAATTTGAAAGCAAACGGAGTTCCTCAAGGGATGCGTCTGAAAGGTTCTGTGCTTCATCCACAATGATAATAACCCTTTTTCCTGAAAGAGAACGATTGATAAGAAAATCTCTGAAAGCTTTGATCATTTCGTTCTTGTTGGTCGTATTAAGAATAATCTTCAAATCATCCAGAACCGCCTGCAGGAGTTCTTCCGGTGACAGCCTTGGGGTCATAATCAGGGCTATTTCGGCCTTTTCTTTCCACTGATCAATGAATATTTTGAGGATGGTTGTTTTTCCTGTCCCCGGTTCGCCGATAACAAGAGAAAACCCCTCCTTCTGGTCAACTGCGTAATCCAAAGAAGCCAGTACATCATTGTGCATCTTTGAAGGATAAAAATAGGAGG
>JAGVHR010000082.1 GCA_020056455.1 Thermodesulfovibrionales bacterium | reverse complement strand
CCCCATCCTATTATCTAATTACCTTTATCTGATTACCTCCGGAACCTTGCTTGTATGGCACTCACCGCAGTTATGCTGACTGGTAGTTGCATACATTGCAGGCGGAAACTTTTGAGTGGACTTAAACTTGCCGTCTTTCCAATCATTTAAAAATTTTACTGTCTGTACTGCCACATCAGCCGTAAGTCTGGCGCATCTGTCTTTGCGCTCGGGACTTCCAAAAGCCTTCCCTGCCTTCTGACACCATTTATTTACAGACACATGACACAGAGGCGAGTTGCTTATGCTCGTAACCTTCACTTCTGCTTTAGGTTTCTCCGGCGTAAAAATGGGCAGTTTTTCATTGCCGTACCAGTTGAGCATCTCATTAAGTATCTGTTTGCCGACATCGTAAGGAGCTACAAAGCCCAGCGCAACAGTGGCGCCGAGCAGTGAACCGCATATTGTCCCCCAGCCGACTATGCCGCCTTCACCAAGTCTGAGACCTTCCACCGGGAGCATTGTATAAGGTTCGCCTATTTTTTTCTGCAGCGGAATCAGTATCCCGCTTGCTACGCCATAAGAACAGAATGCCTTATACCACCCATCATACGCTATCCTTGCCACTTCTTCTGTATCCAGCTTTTCATACGGCCATGGCAATGTCTGCGGACCTTTTGCCTCTGCCTTTGAGAACAGACTCAGACCTCCTGAGACGGCAGCTATGCCTGCTCCTACGACTGCAAATTTACCTGCACCCAAGATGATATCTCTTCTTGATAATTTTTCTTTTAACATGCTTTTTGTCTCCTTAATTTAAAAATTTTTTAAAAGGTGGCTCCACCTCAGAAATTTTATTTAAGATTTCTCAAGAAATTCCCGAAGTGGAGCCGGGCCAAACGGGGAGGAATGGCCCTAATGGACAATCCTCAGCCCCGATAATATCGGGGCATTAAAGAAAAAACGGCTGCTCACAAAACGGGAATATCAGGTTAGACTTCGGGAGGATACTCTTTCTGAAAGGCAATCAAGTATGGATTAAATACAGGATTTAGCGCAATATGAAAACTTGTTGATGTTAATGGAGCGAGGCTGCACATACATTCGTGGAGAGAAGGCATATCCGCATTTGCAGTTGCGGCTGAACTCAATGGACTGCAGACGTCAAGGGTAAAGATTGACTGCTGATTGTTATTTGCGGCGTCAGAAATGGTGACATGAGGAATCATTGCCGTAATGGCAAAAGCGAACAGTATTAATATGCTTGCTGCTTTCATAAAATTAATCTAAACCATCTGACATCATTATGTCAAGTTAAAATATGGGTTAGTTTACTTCGATGTCAAACTTGAATTTGACTTTGACCGCAAGGAGATTTTTTGTTAAGATTAAGTAAAATATAATATTCTGGACATGTAGGGGGTTTCCATTGAAGCGCAATTTTTCGGACTTCGATATTTTGTTTATTACTTTTTTGTTTTCTTATGCTTTTCTCACCTTGAAAAAAGCGCTTTTTCATGAAAACAGCAACAGGATTAATTATTCAAGGTTTTCATTATCAGTATTATATGCGTGTTCAATAGTGCGAAGTCTCGTGACAAGTGAAGAGAAAGGTTTTGTTTCACAGTTCGAGAGGAGGGCTTCCTGAATAAATCTGACACAAAAGCCCTTCAGCATAACGGTCACAGACAAGTCATGGGAAAAATCTTTAATACAGGAAAATCTCTTGGCGGTTGGTTGCGTAATCTATGGAGCTTGCTCCCTCCACAAGATGATCAGTCACTGCTAAAATATGTCGTTTACCGACTTGAAGACTCAGAAAATCTTTCGATATCGATAGCAAGAAAAAGGTTCCTGTTATACACAACAGGTATTTTGATTTTTGTGGCGGTAATATCGCTGACTTTGCCTTTGCTCAAGATAATCTTTCTTTCAGCCGATACATATTGGATAAATCCTGCAAATCATACCCTTATCGAGACTTTTTGTGGTTTGATTTCAATCATCATCGGCATGATATTATCATGGGAATATTCCACATCAGGAAAAAAAAATGTCCTTTTCCTCGTCTATGCTTTCTTTTCAGTTGGCATTCTCGATTTCTTCCATGCTTTCTCGGATTATTGTCATAACATGTTCGTCTGGTATCACTCATCAGGCGCCCTGCTGGGTTCCTTTTTCTTTTTTAGTTCAATGTTTGTTTATCATGACGATGAACCCTATACTGATCATTCAGTATGGATAAGAAGATACTCGATCTTTTCCGGAATCTTCATAATCCTTATTTTTGCAGTTTTGTCCCGCACATTTTATTCATATATACCCGATGTTCTCTCAGTATCATTGCAACACCATACCCCTGTTTCCATGGCAAAAGGCCAATTCAGTACTTTTATCTATATTGTTAATTATGTCTCTTGCGTGCTTTATCTGCTCACAGGGATTCTGTTCGTCAGGGGTTTTCTGAAAACCAACGATGTCATTTACCTTATTTTCGGAACATCTTTCCTCCTCTTTTTCGTAAGTGAGCTTTTTTTTGCTTTCTCAAGATTATGGAATCCCATATGGTGGTACTGGCATATCATAAAAGCGATAATATTTACGGGCCTTCTCCTGGGACTTGCCTACGGATTTACGAAGACCTTTTACAGACTCTATGCATCTAAGATACAATTGGCAAATCTGCTCGAAAAAATCGAGGGGAAGAGTATAGAAATCGAGAAGGCTTACGTGACCTTAAAAGAGACCCAGAGATATCTCAATGAATCTGAAAAACTTGCTTCAATCGGAAAAATGGCTGCCATGGTGGCCCACGAAATAAGGAATCCACTGGGCGCGATCTCAAATTCAGTCGGTGTTTTAAAGAAATATAGTTTACGTCCGCAAGAGAACACTGAGCTCCTCAGCCTTGTTGAAGATGAGATAGAGAGATTGAACAAACTGACGGAAGATTTCCTGAGTTTTGCCAAACCTTCACATCTCAAAAGAAATAAAACGAATCTGAACACTGTGCTTGCTGAAACGCTCTCCCTTTTGAACACTGACAAGACAAAACCCTCCGAGATCATCTTTCAGAAATCATTTGCTCCTGATATCCCGCTTCTCATGCTGGACAGAAATCATATCAAACAGGTTTTCATCAACATTCTGATGAATTCCATACAGGCGATTCCTCAAGGTGGAGTGATTACAATTCAGACAAGATACAAGAAAACTGAAGATGAGGTTGAAATTACTTTTGCTGATACGGGAACAGGAATGGCCGAGGATGTACTTTCCCATGTATTTCAACCTTTTTATACGACAAAGGATAAAGGCTTGGGTTTGGGGCTCAATATTATTCACAAAATTGTCAAAGAGCATGGAGGATACATTCTTCTGTCAAGCAAAAAAGGTGAAGGCACACAAATAAAATTAGGCTTTCCTGTAGTCCCCCAGACTGTTCATCTGGATACGCCTGCTGACGGCAATTCACGACAGGATGACGAATGATGAAAATACTTGTTCTCGATGACCAAATTGGCATGCGGAAAAGCCTCAGTATTTTACTAAGAAAAGAGGGCTTTTATACTGAAGAGGCTGAGAATGGGGAGCAAGCCATCGCATATCTTGAAAAGGATTCTTACGATCTTGTCATTACGGATATGAAAATGTCTCCCGGAACAGGATTGGATGTTCTTTATTATGTAAAAGAGCGGCATCCCCAAACAGACGTAATAATCATGACCGGATACGGCACGGTGGACTCTGCTGTACTGGCCATGAAGATAGGGGCATTCGATTACATTTCAAAGCCGTTCAAAAACGAGGAAATACTGCACAGAGTCAGGAAGTCGATGAATCATCTGGAAACGGTAAGAGATCTCTCTTCTTTGTACAAATCAGCAGCATCCGAAGACAGCAAGATTCCTCTCCTGGGCAATAGCGCAGATATCAAAGGAATCGTTTCCATGATACAAAAAATTTCAAGAACGGATATTCCGGTACTGATCACAGGAGAGACCGGAACGGGAAAAAGCCTTATCGCCAAAACCATCCACATCCTCAGTAGCAGGGCTGATAAGCCATTTATCTCGATCAATTGCGCTTCTATTCCCGATAACCTGCTCGAAAGCGAACTGTTCGGCCACGAAAAGGGTGCATTCACAGGCGCACTCCTCGAAAGGAAGGGACTATTCGAAGCGGCAGAAGGAGGTTCAATACTACTCGATGAAATAGGAAGCATGCCTTTTTCGATGCAGGCGAAATTACTGGATGTTCTTCAGGAACGGGCTATCCGGAGAATTGGCAGTAACAAGAGTAAGGCGATAAATGTAAGAGTCATTGCTACCACGAATACAGACCTTGTCAATGCGATCAATAGCGGCTTGTTTCGCAGCGATCTGTATTATCGGATAAAGGTTTCCCATATTCATGTGCCTCCGCTTCGGGATCATGCCGAAGACATTCCTTTCCTTGCAAGGCATTTTCTGGAGTCCGTCGGAAAAGAGCTGAGCAAGACTGATTTGCAATTCTCACCGGATGCGCTCGACTTCCTGTTGCACTATAATTTCCCGGGAAATGTAAGAGAGCTCGCTAATGCAATCTCGGGTGCGGCTGCCGTTTCCTCAGGCAATTGTGTTTCCGCTCAGGATTTGGCGCTGGCGCTCACAAGCACTCTTTTTGAAGTTCCAAGCGAATCAGGAAATGGCGCTCAGCCAAATAGTCTTGAAGAATGGGAAAAGGAACTCATCGTTGAAAGCATCAAAAAAAATGACGCCAATCTCACCAAGGTATGCAGTGAATTGAAAATTGGCAGAACGACGCTCTGGAGAAAAATGAAAAAATATAACATTCGATGATATCTTCTGTTATTTCAGCCATTGAATCAGATCTACGGTGAGCAGGAAGTTCGAGCCTTCCTCTTCTCTTACCCGCCGATAGAATTTACATTTTCTGCAGTCTAAGTACTTCTTTGCAAAGCTGCCTTGCACCTCGCCACCGCACATCGTACCGGCAACCACCCAGCAGACTCTGCCGGCATTCTTGCCTCCATGAGCAGAGTCAAGCGTAGCATATATCGCAGCAGGACAGACGCCGAGTTCTTCGGCTTTTTTCCCGCCCAATTCCCTCCCGCAATTCATAATTTCCCAGCAGTTTTTTTTCATAGAAACCTCCACCCAAGTACTTTATCATGAAACAAATTATTCCGCACATTCACATCCCCTCTCGGAGAATCCATGTATCTGTCTTCGGAGTTATCCAGCAGGAGCTCTCGCCGTAATTACTACGAAGGCCGGTCTCGGAACCAAGGACGAATCGTATCAGATACTTGAACATCATATTAATATCTCCTTCACTGTTTGTGTAAAGAGCCGGAATGTCAAGGGGTATGTTCAGGATATACACCACTTGCCGCCCTTTCTGGGGGAGAAGCACAGTGCTTTCATCGCCTCCGTAGTGGGAAGCGCTCAGTTCCTTCCAGCGTCCGAGAATTTCTGTCTGGGCGTAAAAAGTCTCGCTGTGTTCTTTCAGTAATATGGTTTTATCTGACCGGTTATATACCGTTATATCTACTCTGTAATCGTTATTGCCCTGATAAGATATGTTCTCGACTGTGATGTTAAGATACTCAACCGACGGATTGATTGCAAAACAGTCGCTGGCGCTCATACTACCGAGCACTATGGCGGCACACCAGCCATATCGGGTAATTCTCTGAAGCAGGGCTATCCAGTTAAAAGATATCACCGGGTCACTGGCATCATATCATGTGCCGCCTCAAGAAAAAGGTTCCTGTACATCTCACCACCAGATACTTCGAGATATTCTCTCACTTGACATTAATATTAAACACTGCTGTATCCTCACCCTTTTTCCCTTTATTTATTCTGACATATATTTCCCAGAGCCCGGGCATACTGAGGTTGACCCGCTCAACTGAATATTGCCCCTTGCCCAGTTCTCTGACAACCGGAAGATCGCCGGCTCCATGTTCGTGCGCCGGCATCCATGGGACTATATCGATGTCCAGTTTCTCCTTTACGGGCGCCTTTGACTTGCGGTCCCCGATGAACAGTTTCATACTATTTTTCCCCACCTTTACCTGTGCTTCTGCGAACTCGAGTGAAACAAAATACAACCCCTGCTCGGTAGTATTTTGCTGCACGGTAAAACCAGACAAAAAGAGACTTAAGAGCACCACGGCAAGTCTGCGTTTAAATACTCGATCAATCATGAGATATCCTCCTTTTAATGTTTAATGGGGTGGCATTGGAATCATGGTAGGGACTTTATTATTCGGAAAGGCCGCCTGTTTCAGAATTTCCTTATCACTGATGAAGTATGGTTTCAGATACATATACACATCATTGACCCTCTCAATCACTTCCTCTTCTTTGAAAACACTCTGTGGCACTACGAACATAGAAATATGAAACCGCACATGCATATACCCGTACATCTGATAGAAAGTGTATTTGATATCGCGCTTTATGGTAACTATTTTTTTATATATGTGTTGCCCTTTCTCAAGCTTAATAATTTGCTCATGCTTCTCTTTTTCCTTATCATGAATCGGCACTTCCATCCAGAAAGTCCCGGTTTGAACATATGCTCTGACCTCTGGATGGGTGGCATACACCGGCTCATCGGCAAGATTATCGATTTTCAGGACTGCCTCATATTTCTCTGGAGCGCCGGAGATATCCCACGCATCCTGTATATCCGGGAAGATCATGTAGAACGCCAGTTTTTCCAGCCGCTGTTTTTTAGCGTCCCTCTCTCTGATGATGGATTCCTGCTTTTGGCCTATGTAGTAATCTCCGAGAAAAAAGACTGCAATTATGCACAGAATAGCGGCAATCGACTTTCTTTTTCTTATTATGCCCGGAAAAAGATTCATAAGAAGCTCTCCAAATTACTTTTCCCCCTGTATGCGGGTTTTGCTTTTCATTGTTCCCTCAAGCACCCTTCCTGCTTCCTGTTAATTGTTCCAATTTCTGTAGCCCGTTATTGGCATATACACAGGGACCTTGGTATCGCCAAAGTCAATCACTGCCGAGATTTCCTCCTCCGTTATCCAGAAAGGCTTGAGGTAAATATAAGAATCGCTTTTTCTCTCAAATATCTCCCCTTCCTTGAACCCGCTCTCCGGCAATACTGACATCCTGACAAGGAACCTGATATGCATATATTTCGGAATAAGATAGCGGTTATACGGTATCTTTGGATTTATAGTCAATATTCTCTGAAACCGATGTGGACCGCTATTGAGTTTAAACATCTGCTCCTTTTTTTCTGATCCTGCATCAGCAACAGGGATCTCCATCCATGAAATGGTGCCGACCTGTACGAATGCCCTGACATCAGGATAGCTTATATACACCGGTTCGTCGGCGACGTTGTCTATTCTGATTGTAGCAGCATATTTCCAGCTCTTACGGATATCTCTGGTTTCCCGTATATCGCGCACATCAACAGAAAGCATGTAAAAGGCCTGTTTTTCAAGCTGTTTTATCTTTGCTTCTCTTGCTCTGATAACCGCTTCCTGTTGCTCACCCACATAGTAATCAACCACGAGCCCGATGAGCACGGCTGCGATCAGGAAGGTAACAGCCTTTCGTGCGGTGAAAAAAGAGCGCATTGTCCTCAAATAATTCCTGATCGGTTCCATGGATTACACCCGGCAGGGATTACAGGATATGATTTCATCTTTCAGGAATACCCCGTCCTTGAGATGCACAATCCGGTCGGCTCTGTTTGCTACTTCGAGGTCATGCGTAGAGAAGACGACGGCTATATCCTTTTCCTTCGAGAGTTTGCGGAATGTATCAATCACGAACAATCGGTTATCCCTGTCAAGGTTTGCCGTAGGCTCGTCGGCCAGAATCATCGCAGGATGTGTAATGAGCGCCCTCGCAATAGCGACCCTCTGTATTTCACCACCACTCAGTTGACTCGGCATATGGTATATCCGATGGCCTAATCCCAGCGATTTAATGATCTCAATTCCTTCATCCTTTATGTTCCCATTTCGATTCTTCGGTTTAAAAAAATTGAAGGGTAACAGGGTATTCTCCAGTACATTCAGCATGCGAAGGGGCTTTGCATCCTGAAAGATAAAGCTGAATTTTTCTCTCCGGAAATGAACAAGATCTTCTTCAGATAGCATATCTATCCTGATCCCTTCGAGGATGACTTCTCCCTTGCTCGGTCGGTCCAGTGAACCAATAATGTTTAATAAAGTCGTCTTGCCCGAACCGCTTGGCCCTACAAGGGCAACCAACTCTCCTTTCTCTATCGTCAGGGAGATATGCTCCAGGGCAGTCACTTGTCCGGAAGCAAGGCTGAAGGTCTTGTTCACCTCCCGCAGTTCTAAAAAAGGGGTACTATTGTTTTTGTCCATAATCATCCCTCCCATTGGGTCCTGAAACTTTCAGTGATTTTTATTCTGGATAGCCGGTACGTCGGATAAAAACTCGCTATAAAACTGCAGAATATGCCGACAAGTAAAGCCACCGGCACGTAAAAGAGGTTTACTCTTATTCCAGCCCCGAGTTTAAGGAGGAAGGAATCCAACAGATACGTCATGAGCAGGCCCAATGGATATCCGATCATGCCGCCAATCAATCCGATAGTAAGGTATTCCGAGAGAAATATTATCAGGAGCTGTGACCTCGATGCGCCAACGGACTTCAGCAGCCCGATTTCTTTTACCCGGGAATACAGTACGCTCGTCACAATATTAAAGATCGAAAATATGCTCACCGCTATTGTTGCCGCGACAATGGCGACAAGGAATTTAAGGGTTTTTTTCAGCAAAGTATATTTCATCGTGCTGAACTGCTGTGGTGAAAGCGCCATGATGTTCGGGACATTTTTATTGATATCCTCCACCGCTGCCTGAAGTAATTTTTTGTCTTTATCCAGAGAAGCACTTTGGATGTTGATAACAGACACAACTCCGGCTTTATCAAAGAGTTTTTGCACTTCAGCAAAAGGCGCAAAAACCATGTAATCTTCAGCGGAGTTGTAGTTCTGCAAAATTCCCACGACCGTAAATGCGGAATCACCAATCGTGACAGTATCAGAAACAGATACGCGTTGTGTACTGGCATACGTTCCGCCTAAAACTGCTTCCCGGTCACCCATTGGCCATCTGCCGCTTGTAATGGTCCATGAAGGCTTTGCCTCCAATTCGGTTTTGAAATCAATGCCTGCGACAACTGAATTGACTTCTGATTTTCCTGCGAGAACATTCCCTTCTTTATAGAGGCGCACTACGGTAATGACCTTCTCCTTAGGATTGCGGATAACTTCACGTATAATTTTTTCAATCTCTCCAATCACTCCCTCCGGGATATATTCCTGTGTATTTACACCTATCTGATTGATCCTGTCCACGCGGACATTCTTAGGTTGAACTATCAGTGTGAACCCGAACTTGGATGCCAGGTTCGACAGGGCGCTGTCTGCGTTATCGAATGTCAGCAGTATCGTGCTGAGAATAGCAACAGGTATTACGATCGCAATTAACAGATAAAGGCTTTTCCCCTTTCTCCGTAATATATCTTTCATCGCTAAGACAATAAGTTCCATATCAGCCCTCCCACTGCGTCCTGAAGGTTTCGGTTATCTTAAGCTTGGAAAGTTTATACGCCGGGTATATAATCGCTACCAGGCTGCATACGATCCCCAAGATAAGCGCTCTCCAGAGAAAATCGGTAGTTATCCGGATTACAGCGCCTGTGTCAAGGAGAGTATTCAGAATGTATGCCATTCCCAATCCCAGCACGTATCCGCAAATGCCGGCTGCAAGGCCGAGAATAAAATGCTCATATATAAAGATTCTGAACAACTGAAATCTGGATGCGCCGATGGCTTTTAACATGCCTATCTCCCTAATACGCGCATACAGGGAGCCGGTGACGATATTGAAGATAGAGAAGATACCGACGGCGATCGTCGATACGATGACCGCAAGCAGAAATTTGTACAGCATGTTAAAAAAGTCAAATTGCACCCCGGCAACATCAAGCTGCGAGACGGCAGTAATACCGGTAACGTGCTTATTCAGTTCTACCATTGCATCGCCTACAGGACAGTTAGGACACATAGCCCGGACGCTCACCATTGATATCTGTCCCTCTTTGTTAAAGAGTTTCTGCGCAGTACTCAGGGGGATGAACACCATATAGTCATCAGCGGAGTTTGTTTCTTCCAAAACCCCCCTGATGGTGAATTCAGATTTATTGATAGTAAGCTTGTCACCAAGTTTCAGTCCTTTTGCCTTTGCATATGCTCCCCCCAGATAAGCGTCATCCCATCCCTTTAGTATCGGTGCAGCCTTGCCTGTCTTGTCCTGCGCAGCAATGAGTCTTCCGCTGGAATCAACGCCGTACTCAGTTTTATCAATCGTGACTTTGCCATCGGAGCCTATGGTGTATAACGTAGAAACATTTGTATTTACATCTCTGACATCGGTTTCTGCCGGCCAGTCACCACTGGTCAGGTTCCACCAGAACCTGACAAAATACTCCTTGCGTATCTCGATGCCGGTAACGATCACTTCCTGTCCATCTACCTCTGCTTTTTCGAAGAGCCGCGGCGCCCATGTCGCCGGTTCTAAGCTCGTCTCGGGAATTCCAGGATTTGAGACTAATCCGCCTTTCTTCTCCCAACCTTCCTTTATGGCTTTGTCATAATATTTCATTATTTCAGGAACGGCAGCCTCAGGAATATACGAGCCCAGAACAACTTCAGACGTTGTCAATTTATATTCCTGGTTCTTTTCTTCAGGATTAGTGCCTGCAGAGGTTACCGCAGGCCGGACTGTCAGCGTATGGCCCGTCTTGGCAATAATTTCCATGATCGCCAAATTCGCTGAATTGCTGACAATCGACAGAGAGGTTAGGAGGGCGACAGCTATGACGATTGATGAGGCTATGACCAAATTTTTTTTCGGCCTTCGCAGCAATTCTAAAAGAGCAAGCCTCAGGATCTTCATGGCTTGCAGACTCCATCCATGATAGCCTCAACCGGATCAGCCAGGTCTTTGAATATGAGCCCATCCTTCATGACTATTATTGTTTTCGCCTTTTCCAGCCACGTGAGGCTATGGCTGACAATGATGAGAGTCTTCTGATAGGCATTGTTTATATGACAGAATATATCGATAACTTCCCGCTCTGTTCTGATATCAAGATCTCCGGTTGGTTCATCAGCCAAAATGATCTCCGGATCGTTTATGAGCGCACGGGCTATCGCAACCCTTCTCTGTTCACCGCCGGAAAGCTCCGAAGGGAAGGAATTAACCTTCCTTTTCATATCAAGGTCGGTCAATAATGATATCGCCTTCGACTTCAGGGTATCAGAGTCTTTTTTCCCTGAATTAGCGCTGAATATCGCCGGCATGACGACGTTGTTTAAGACATTGAGTGTCGGCAATAAACTGAATGATTGAAACATAAAGCCTATCTTCCTGTTCCTGAAATGTGAAAGCTGTTTGTCATTGAGTTTCCAAATGTCGTTCCCCTCGATCAAAACAGTCCCTTCCGTAGGCCTTGTCAGACCGCCGATCGTGCTGACAAGGGTTGTCTTGCCTGAGCCTGAATGCCCCATGAAAACGACAAAGTCGCCCCTGGCTATCTCCAGATCAATACCCTGCAGCGCCTCCACTTTCTGGCCGCCTACGTGATAGATCTTCTTTAATCCCTTGGTCTCAATGAATTCACTCATGTCATAACCCCTGTTTCATAGTTTCGTGCGGATCGATTCTTACCGCAACAAGCGCAGGATATGCTGACCCGCTGATACCCATCAACAAAGCTACAAGTATCGCTGCCCCGGCCATTGAACCAATAATTTCGACTGGAGGCAGCATAAACGGTATATTGAGCAGCCGGAGATAGAATACAATCGACCTCTGAAATATTTTTAACAGACCACCACCTATTACCATGCCTAAGAAGCCGCTCATAACGCTGGTCAGCAGGGCCTCATAGATAATGAGCTTGAAGATATCAGGCCGTGTAGCGCCGATTGCCCTGATTATTCCGAGCTCTCTCTTTCGTTCATTGACCACTGCGGAGTATATTGCATTAATCATAAGCACGTTCGAAAGAACTAGAATGATGATTAATGCAATAATGCCGGAAAAAACTGCAACCGTCGTCTGCCGGGCTGACGTCGCAATGTTTCCTGTGGTGATTGCCTTGAGGTCCGGGTTTTCCTTTAGAATAGAAAAGGTAATGAAGGGTATTTTTGCTCCGACTTCCAGTTGTACCAATCCGCCGGATATCTTTCCTTTTAATGAAGCGAGGGGTTTAATTGATTTATCAGATTGTGAATAATCCGACATTTCATGGGCTTTTTGAATATTAAAGAATATTGCATTATCATATAATCCAATCCCTGTCCTTTCCAGCTTTCCCCACACCGTAAGAGGAATCCCGTAGAACTTCACATTGTCCCCTATCTCCCACGGAGTCATCGCTCCTATGATTGCACCGTCAGCGGGAAAGGAGTCGCTCACCTTCTTGTCAACCCAGGGCATGACCGTAAAATCATTGGAAGGATCGAACCCTATTAGAAAGGAATTACCCAGGACACAGCATTCACCGGTTGCACTGGTAAGAAAAATCTGACCCGACACCCTCTTGACTCCCTTCAGAGAACGTATCTTGTCGAGCACTCCGGAGTCCATATAAAAGGCAGATGGCTCACCGGTCAGGAGAGCAGATTTCATGCTTACCAGAGAGTCCTTGGGGATTACAAGGAGATCAGCTCCCAGCTTCGAGAGCCCTTTGTCCAGGCTGTGATGGATCCCTGAAATAAGCAGTGATGATGCGAATAAAGCTCCGATGACCATACTTACACTTATCAGGATTATATAAAACCGCAAGTGCTTCACCTGCAGGTTCTGATATGCCAGTCTGAATAGAGATACGATCATCTTTTCATTTACCTCCAAAACACAATGAAACTTTCAATGCAATACCATCTCCTGCACATATTGACTCCCCCGTCTCTCAACAACAGAGACGGGGGAGTTTCCCGGTTTTGCTATGTAGTCGGGCACCGTGAAATTGCCAGTTCCTTAACTGTTCTGGGAACGATTACTGAATCGTGGTGTCCATAGGGACTCGGAAGATACCCATAAAACTTATCGTCCTTGACCCGTACGACGTATGTTCCGGATTTTGTCTTTTGATATCCGCTGTAAACTCCAAACAGCCATTTCCCATCGCCTGTAACCGCTATGGTATGCGTATCAGGGCCAATGTCTATCACCTTAGTGATTTTCCATGTCTTCGTATCAACAGAAGCTATGCTATTCATGCTGGGCGACGGCCACCACAGGGTGACATACAATTTTTTGCCGTCGGGCGTAAATCCCATATGGAATGGATTAGGATATACGCCTCTCCAACTCGGGTCACCCACCCCTGCGATCCTTCTCCATGTTGTAGGATCAGCCTGGTTGGAGGAGTCAAATACAGCCATCACGTTTTCTCGCGCATTGTTCATAAGGACGAAGCGGTCTCCAGTGGGATTAAAACCGGCCTGGTGAGCAGGAGTCGGTACGTTCTTGAACGTTGCTGTCCATTCACCGTCTCCAATCTTATTTAACGGAACCTGAAATCCCTGAGCTGCATGTTTTTCAGATCCTACACAAATAGCCTTGGGTTCCCAGGTCTTCGTATCAAATACAACTGCACATCCGACCACCCTAAGCGCGGCTATTGCATAGTTCTTGTTGTGTGGGTCCCAGCACAGAGAATCCAGGGCACAGAGGTTCTTTAGGCGCGGGCCTGGTATCTTTCCTTGCTCAGCATAGAGCTCTCCGCCGGGGACAAGCTCCCAGTCTATTTTGATCCCCTTTGTGCCTTTCAGGTCATATGGAGGTTTCAATTTTTTGATGGTAAGCGTTCCCCCGTCAACCCATACCCGGGCAAGTTCAGAGTTGTTGTATTCCCAGTCGAACATTATTGCTGTTTCTACTGAAGACGGCTGGGTGCCATGTCCCTTTTTGAATACTGCGAAAATGTCCTTTTGTCCGTCGGCAACCGCAAATCGTTCATTATCCGGTGCAACTGTGACATGCACACCAAGACCTATACCTGTTGTTTCAGCGACGTCCTCCAGTATGTTCATCTTGGTGCCATCATAGTTGCATCGCCAGATATTAAACCCTTCAGACGGATCTTTCACCGGAGTCGTGACACCGTAAATATAAAGATTTTTTCCTCCCTGGGAGTTCACGACCCATTCGAATTCCTTGTAGGGATCCGGCGAGGCAAATGCAGCAAGATGGTGGACAATGGGAGTTTTATTCCCGGCCCATATGCTCATATTCATCCAGGCGAGACAATGACCTGTTGACATATCATATGCGCCGACTCCGCCACCATATTTTCCCGGAACTAGATGGATATACTTGCCGAACTGCTTGTAGATATCGAAAAATGTGGGATCGCCAAAAACGGCGGCTTCAGCAGTTCCCGAAGAACTGATGCGGTTACCAAGACCAAGCTTGCCCAGACCAGTTAATGCGGCTCCGGCAACTGCTGCCTTGAATAAATTGCGTCTCGAAATGCTCATTTCATACCTCCTTTTGTACTACATTTGTTACTGTTTTTTACTAAGCTATGAAATTTACTAACTCCTTCACCTCCTTATGTCATATTTCCACCTCCTTATGTCATACTTCACACGCATCTTGTGTCGAGTCATCAATTCATCTCATCAATCTGCAAACGGTGTGCCAAGTTTCAATGATAGTGTTATCAAGGTTTTATCTGACAATTTCACAATGAAGGGAGATCATTTTTCCATAATGAAACGCTGGATGTTTCATTATGTTCCATTATGGAAAGACAGAACCAGATATGAGAGGTTTGGTTTAAATAATAATGTTTGATCAACTTTAAAAAAATTGCGAGTAATTATCAGGACAATCGCTTCTTCCAAAATGCAGTTCAATCATTAAGATGCCCGTTCCGAAGGCTGCGTCTGTCTTTCGGCAATATTAAACTATCTTTACAAAGGTGCTGCCGTAAATGTTTTTCAGCGCGTATGCCTGCCTAATATTTGGTTAAATGGATTTTTCGGGGTTACTGATTGACATGGTAATTGTTGACCAATACCCCTTAATTGTGTTAGAAAAGTTGCATGAGCGATAAGCAGAAATTACTCAAGGAACTTCCGTCTGTTGATGAGATACTCAAGAGCAATGACGGTGTTAAGTGGCGCAGGGCATATCCGAGAAAATATGTTCTGCAGGCAATCAGGGATGTTATTGACATGAGGAGAAAAGAGATAATGGAAGCGTCTTCCACAGATGTATCAGTGGAAGGGATGTCCGGCGATATAGAGATGAAGATAGAAAAACTTTCGGCTTTCAGCCTCAAGCCTGTTATAAATGCAACGGGCATAGTGATACATACAAACCTCGGCAGGTCAGTATTGTCAGGGAAGATACTTGATAATGTTAGAAAGATAGCAGAGAGCTATTCCAACCTTGAATACAATCTTGAAGAGGGCAGGCGTGGAAAGAGATATGCCCATATCACGAGAATCCTTCGGGAAATCACAGGCGCTGAGGATGCTTTGATAGTCAACAACAATGCGGCTGCTGTTCTTCTCTGCCTTAATTCTCTGGCAAAAGGCAAGGAGGTTATTGTCTCAAGAGGAGAGCTTGTTGAGATAGGAGGCTCGTTCAGGGTGCCTGATATTATGTCGTTAAGCGGCGCAGTCCTGAGAGAGGTCGGAACAACGAACAAGACGCATCTGTATGATTATAGAAATGCGATTAGTGAAAACACGGCATTAATTCTCAAAGTGCATCAGTCAAATTACAGGATTTCAGGTTTCACAGAGGAAGCGCCTGTTGCTGATTTAAAAAAGCTTTCAGAGAAATATCACATTCCCGTGATGTACGACCTCGGAAGCGGATGCATGATAGACCTGAAACCCTATGGAATACATTCTGAGCCT